>NZ_JBGVSA010000002.1:0-283783 GCF_041807905.1 Uliginosibacterium sp. sgz301328 | reverse complement strand
AGGACTGTCTGAGGAGCGTAGCGACGAACGCCGCACTGCCTTCTCGGCCGCGCAGCGCAGGGGATCGGCCGCAGGCCGACGACGCTGTGGGGTCGCTTCTTTGGTTACTTTCTTGTCGAAAACAAGAAAGTGACTCGCCCGCCGGGGCGAACTCCCGGCCAACGTACTCCAACAGTCGAGACCAAGCCTAGAAAAACCAGGCCCTAAGCAAGGAAGGGCCTTCATCACCGCGCGCATGGGATGCAATGGCCGGTGACACTCCGTGCTCTTCCGCCCCGAGGCGAAACAAACAGAAAGCGCTAAAACCGCTTGGCGCTCCCCACCGACACCACCCCCACCGCCCCAAGAATCAACAACGCCGCAATCCCCTCATGCCACCCCGGCTGCTCGCCGAGAAAAATCATCCCCGACGCAATTCCCACCAGCGGCGTGAGCAGCGACGACAGCGACGACACAGACACCGGCACCAGCAACACCAACCGATTCCACGCCCAGTAGCAGTACATGAACCCGATCAGCAGGTTGTAGATGAGCCCCAGCGCTGGCCACAGCGACAGCGGCTTCTGTGGCAAGCCGTCGATGAAGAAGGCGCCGAGGATCACCGGAATGCCGCCGAACAGCATCATCCAGCCAGTCAGGGCGACGGTATTCATGGGGATCTTCCACAGCTTGAGCAGCACGATGCCGGTGGCCCAGCACCATGCGGCCGCGATCATCAGCGTTACGCCGAGCGGTGCGCTGGCAAGGCTGGTCAGGCTCTGGGACAGCAGTACGGCAACACCGCCCAGCCCCAGCGCCAGGGCGACCAGACGGCGGGCGTCGAGCGCTTCGTGCAGCAGCCAGACCGACAGCGGCACGCACCACAGCGGCATGGTGTAGCCCAACAATGCCGCTCGGCCGGACGGCATGAGCTTGACGCCGTAAGTGGCGAACACGTTCCAGCCGACCATGTTGAAGAGCACCAGCCAGAACAGCTTTGCGCCATAGCCGCGCGGGATCGCCAGCGGTTTGCCGTTCAGACGGGCGATGACGAGCACGCCGATGCCGCCGAAGATCAGGCAGAAGCCGCGGAAACTCAGCGGCGGCAATTCGGTGAGCACGGTCTTCATCGCCGACCAGTTGAAGCCCCAGCACAGCGCGAGGCTGAGCAGCAGGATCAGTCCTTCGCGGGGCAATCGATTGGCGGTATGGGGCATGGGGCGACCTGCGCGTGGCGAAACCGCGGGATTCTACAGTGGCGGCGCACGCGGTGAAGGCGCGGCGGATTCAGGTCGATGTGTCAAAGCCAGTGCCAAGGGATCGGTGAGCCACCTCGCCCTGCCGTATAATCCGCGCCTGGCGCAGGAAACCAGCCTGTCGCACCTCTTTTTCCGCATTCCGATATGTCCCTCGAGCAAGAAATCCGCCGCCGCCGCACGTTTGCGATCATTTCCCACCCTGACGCGGGTAAGACGACCCTCACCGAAAAGCTGTTGTGGTTCGGCGGCGCCATCCAGGTGGCCGGCGAAGTGCGCGCCCGCAAGGCTGCGCGCCACGCGACGTCCGACTGGATGGAGCTGGAAAAGCAGCGCGGGATCTCGGTGACTTCATCGGTGATGCAGTTCCCGTACCGCGACGCCATCGTGAACCTGCTCGATACGCCGGGGCACGAGGACTTTTCAGAAGACACTTACCGTACGCTGACCGCCGTCGATTCGGCAGTAATGGTGATCGACTCGGTCAACGGCGTCGAAGCGCAGACCATCAAGCTGCTCGGCGTGTGCCGCCTGCGCGACACGCCGATCCTTACCTTCATCAACAAGCTCGACCGCGAAGGCAAGGCGCCCATCGATCTGCTCGATGAAATCGAATCGGTGCTGGAGATGGAATGCGCGCCGATGACCTGGCCGATCGGCATGGGCAAACGCTTCCGCGGCGTATATCACCTCTACAACGACACCATCTCGTTCTTCGACCCGCACGCCGAGAAGGGCACTTCCGAGATCATCGAAGGGCTGGACAATCCGCGCCTGGATGAGCTGATCGCCGAACAGGCCGACGAGCTGCGCCTGGAAGTCGAACTGGTTCGCGGCGCGTCCCACGCCTTCGACAAGGACAAGTACCTCTCCGGCAAGCAGACGCCGGTGTTCTTCGGCTCGGGCGTGAACAACTTCGGCGTGCAATCGGTGCTCGACGCGATCGTGGATCTCTCCCCCGCTCCGCTCGCGCGGCCGGCCGAGTCGCGTCAGGTCGAGCCGGCGGAAGGCAAGTTCTCGGGCTTCGTGTTCAAGATCCAGGCCAACATGGACCCCAAGCACCGCGACCGCATCGCGTTCCTGCGGGTGTGCTCGGGCAAGTTCTCCCGGGGAATGAAGATCAAGCAGGTCTCGCAGGGCAAGCAACTGGCGATCAACAACGCCATCACGTTCATGGCGCAGGATCGCAACACCACCGACGAAGCCTGGCCGGGCGACATCATCGGTATTCCCAACCACGGCACGATCCGCCTGGGCGATACCTTCTCCGAGGGCGAAGACCTCAAATTCACCGGCATCCCCTCCTTCGCGCCCGAACTGTTCCGCCGCGCGCAGATCAGGAATCCGCTGAAGATGAAGCAGTTGCAAAAGGGTTTGCAGCAGCTCGCCGAGGAAGGCGCGACGCAGTTGTTCCGTCCGCTGGCGTCGAACGATCTGATTCTCGGCGCGGTGGGTGTGCTGCAGTTCGACGTGGTCGCGCACCGGCTCGAACATGAATACGGTGTCGAAGCCGTGTTCGAACCCTGCGCGTGGGCCACGGCCCGCTGGCTGCGCGGCAAGGACGACGACATTCGCGCGCTGCTCGACAAGGCGCCGGGCAACATGGCGCAGGACGGCGCGGGCGACTACGTGTATCTCGCCCCCAACCGCGTGAATCTGCAGATGGCGCAGGAACGCCATCCGAACGTGCGCTTCCTGGAGACGCGCGAAATCTATTGATGCCCACCCCGGTCGGCTGGGCGGAGAGGAACATTGCGATGACAACCCGAAACGTCCAGTTGCCCGACGGCACCTCCGTTCCCGCCATCGGACAGGGCACGTGGTACATGGGCGACGATGCCGGTGCGCGCGGCCAGGAAGTGCGTGCGCTGCAACTGGGCATCGATCTGGGGCTCACGCTCATCGACACCGCCGAGATGTACGCCGACGGCGGCGCGGAAAAGGTGGTCGGCGAAGCCATCGCCGGACGGCGCGATTCGGTCTTCGTGGTCTCCAAGGTCTATCCGCATCACGCCTCTCGCAGCAAGATGTCGCTGGCATGCGACGCTTCGCTGCGCCGGCTCGGCACCGATTACATCGACCTGTATCTCTTGCACTGGCGCGGCAGCGTGCCGCTGGCCGAGACCATCGACGCGATGGAACGGCTCGTCGACACCGGGAAGATCCTCCGCTGGGGCGTGTCGAACCTCGACACCGACGACATGCGCGAACTCTGGCGCGCGGGCGGCGACGCCTGTGCGACCGATCAGGTGCTCTACCACGCCGCCTCGCGCGGCATCGAATTCGACCTGCTGCCGTGGTGCCGCGAGCACGCCCTGCCGGTGATGGCGTATTGCCCGCTGGCGCAGGCCGGCAACCTGCGTGAAGATCTGCTCGGCCACCCGGACATCGTGGGGATTGCCGACGAAATCGGCGCCACGCCCGCACAGGTGGCGCTGGCCTGGGTCATCCGCCAGGGTGACGTGATCGCTATCCCCAAGGCCGCACGCGACGCGCACGTGCGCGAAAATGCGGGCGCCGCCGCGATCGCGCTCGACCCACACCATCTGGCAAGGATCGACGCGGCGTTCCCGCCGCCGGTGTCGCGCGAACCGCTGGACGTGGTCTGAGGCAGTCGCCCGAGCGCTACGCGGGCTGTTGCGTATCTTCCAGCGAGCGCAGCAGCCGTTCGAGTTGCTCGCTGGTGCGCTCGACTTCACTACGCAATGCGGCCACTGCCGCCTGCCTGTCGCCTTCCACCTCACGCGACAGCGCGGCGCAGGCGTCGATCAAGCTGTTCGACCCGATCATCTGCCCGCATCCCTTGAGTTTGTGAGCGACCTCGCGCAGGGCGCGCACGTTGCCTACGCGATCGGCTTCCGCAAGATCCTGCAGCGCTTCCGCGTTGCTGCCGAGCAGGGACTGCAGGAATTCGCGCTCGACCGCCACGTTGCCCGACGAGAAGGCGCGGATGAAGCGCAACGGCCCATCGTCGTGGAGTTCCTGTTCAGCGGGCGCCGGCGGGTCGACTTGCCGTTCCAGCACGCCGGCCAGCGTGTCCAGCGCCAGCGGCTTGGTCAGGCATTCGTCCATGCCAGCGCCGCGGGCGATGCGCTCGGCCTCGGGCCGCGCATCGGCGCTGCACCCGACGATGACCGACGGCGGCAATCCGCGCGCCCTCTCCACGCTGCGGATTTCACGGGCCAGCGTGTAGCCGTCCATGATCGGCATCGAGATGTCGGTGATGATCACGTCGAACGGATTGCGCTCGTATGCTTCCAGCGCTTCGAATCCGTTGCTCGCGGTGGCCGGGCTGACACCGAGCATCTTGAGTTGCTGCGTCAGCAGGATCAGTCCCGGCGCATGGTCATCGACGATCAGCACCCGCAGATCGGGGGCGATGATCCGGCACGATGGAGGGGCCTCGGCTTCGACTTCCGGCTCTGCGGCCACCCTGACCGGGATGTCGACGGTGATCGTGGTCCCGACGGTGTATTGGCTGTCCAGCCGGATGGTGCCGCCCATACCTTGCACGAGCCCCTGGCAGATCGACAATCCCAGTCCGGTACCGCCAAAGCGCGCCGCGGCATTGCCTTCACCCTGGCTGAAGGGCTGGAACAGGACGGCCTGATCGGACTCGCGAATACCGATGCCGGTGTCGCGGACAACCACGCGCAACGTGCCACGAGCGTCACCATCCGGCGTCCACGTGGCGGTCAGCGTCACCCCGCCCTTGTTGGTGAACTTGATGGCATTGCTGAGCAGATTGCCCACCACCTGCCGCACGCGCATGGCATCGATCATGAGCCACGGCGGCACGTGTTCGTCGACGTCGATGTCCAGGCCGATGCGGCGCTCGCTCGCCAGGGGGCTGTAGATCTCGGACAGCCGCGCCAGTTCTTCCGCGAGGCTGGCTGGCGCCAGCACGATGTTGAGCTTGCCTGCTTCGATGCGCGCAAAGTCGAGGATGTCGCTGATCAGACGGAGCAGCGATTGGGCCGATTGGCGCACCAGCCGCAGGCTGTCCTTGTCGGCAGGCCCTTCGCGGTCGAGCTGCAGTTCGAGCAGCCCGAGGATGGCGTTCATCGGCGTGCGGATTTCGTGGCTGATGGTGGCGAGGAACGCGCTCTTGCTGCGATTGGCGGTCTCGGCTTCGAGACGGGCGCTCTCCAGGTCGCGCTCCACGCGCTTGCGCTCGCTGATGTCGGTCCAGCCAGCGATGACTTGTCCGGTGGGCTGATCGCCATCGCGCAACGGTACCGCCCACAACATGATCCAGCGCGGATTGCCGGATTGGCCTTCGTGACCCACCTCGGCATCTTCGAAGCGGGCCTCTCCGGCCTCGGCCGCCTTCGCGCAGATGGCCTGCAGTTGGTTGTTCAATGCGCGGGCCTCGGTCGACCAGTCGCCAGCCGTCAGCAGTTGGCCGACGAGTTCGTCCTGGGGACGGCCATAATCGGCCGCAAAACGCGCGTTGCAGGCCACCACGCGCCCGTATTCGTCGCGGATGAATACTGCCGACGGTAAGCCGTCGAGCAAGCTGTTCTGGCGTTCGACCTGTGTCTTGAGCAACTGCTCGCTGCGGCGCCGTCGCCAGATGCGCCAGCCCATGATGGCTCCGCCGGCCGCCATCACGGCCAGCAAACCGAGTATGGCCATAGGCACGGCCCGTTGCTGCGCCTCGGTCAGGCCGTAACGCATTTCCTTGGACTGGCGCGGCGACCATTCGCGACGCAATGATTCCATTTCTTCCGGCGCAATGCTGTCGATGGCCTTGTCCAGGATGCTGCGCAGGATTGGTAGCGTCGGCACCACGGCCATGCCGATCGACATCGGCTGGTCGTTGAGCGTGGACGCCACGCGCAGCCGCCCCTGGTAACGCTGCGAGATGATGTAGTTGGCGCCCGCCATTTCGCGCACCACGGCGTCGACATGACCGTCGAGCAACGCCTCGGTCTGCGCCGAGAAGTTGTCGAACGGCACCAGCGTGGCGGCCGGGAAGTTCTCTCGCATGTAGTGCATCAGCGTGGTCTGTGGCAGCACGCCGACACGCTTGCCCGCCAGGTCACCCGGGCCGGAGACCGAGTTGTCATTGGCGCGCGTGACAATCGCCCACAGGGTCTGCGCGTAGCGCTGCGTGGGCAGGCGTACCGAAGGGTCGCTGCCATCGACGACCGCCACCGGCACCAGCCACACGTTGCCGTCGCTGAAGCTTTGGCGTACGTCCTGCACACGCGTGTACCACACGGGCTCGAACCTCAATCCGGTGCGTTCCGAGATCCGCGCGAGCAGGTCAACCGACATCCCGACCGCCTTGCGTCCATCTTTGTCGAGAAACAGGAACGGTGCCACGTCGGCCATGGCCGCGTAGCGCACGACCGGGTGTGAGGCGATCCATGCGTTTTCTTCGGCGCGCAAGGTGGGGCGACGCTCGAAGCGATAGTGGCGCTCGGCGCCGTCCCAACGATTGCGTACCTCGCCTTCCAGGCGGATCGGCAGATCGACCAGCACGTCGTTGATGGTGTAGATGAGGCCCGCCTCGTCCTCGCGCGCGACGAAAGCGAACGCGCTCTCCGAATAGGGGGCGAAATCGGTGATGCTGAGATTGAGCAGCTGAAGTTGATCAATGATGTGATTGGCCGCGATGACGTTGGCGATGGCCACATCCGCCTGGCCGTTGGCCACAGCGGTCATTGCCTGCACGGCATTGGCGAACCATACCTGCTGCTCGGGCGGGAAGTCCGCGTCGATGGCCGACGAACGATTGCGGTCGGCCACCAGTGCCACGCGCGGGCGCGATATGTCGCCCGCATCGTCGCGACGGACGATCACCTGCCTGTTGCCGAAATACGGGATCGATGCAATCAGTCCATCGTGGCCGTCCGATTCGAAGGCCGCGGCGAGTTCGACTTCTCCGCTGCGTACGGCTTCGAGCACGCGGCTCAAGGTCGGATACGTGTGCACTTCGAAACGCAGCCCCGCACGCGAGCCGATCACGTACAGGTAGTCGGCGATGATGCCTTCCACACGGTTGTGGCGAGTGGCAGTAATGAGAAAAGGCAGGTCGCCGTTGCCCACTGCCGCCACGCGGATCACCGGCGCGCCGCTGGGCGGCGCCGGGAAATCATCGGACAACCAGCTGGTCGGCCGATAGACCCCACTGCTTTCGGTGGCGGCCATCGACGCCAGCGGCACGAATGCCGCCATCGCCAGCCACCGCAGCAGTTTGCGCATCACAGGTCCTTGATGATGTTGTTGACCTTGGCGTACTCAGCCAGATCGATCAACGAACGCAGACCGAGTTTTTCCTGGATGCGCGCCTTGTGCGTGCTGACCGTCTTGTGACTGATCTGCAGGTCGTGTGCGATCTGCTGGTTGGACAGGCCCTTGGCCAGCAACTGCAACACGGTCAGTTCCTTGTTGGTCAGCGCCGAACCCGGCACGCCGCGCGCCTGGCGTTCGCGCGCCAGTGCCGACACCGGGAAGTACACGTAGCCGCCCAGCACAGTACGCACTGCATGCATGATCTCGGCCGGTTCCTTGCTCTTGCTGATGTAGCCGTTGGCGTTGGCCATGAGCGCGCGCGAGGCGAAGATCTCTTCGTCCTGCGCCGACAGCACCAGCACCTTGATGCCGGGCCGCAGCGTGCGAAGCTCGCCCAGCAGCGGCAGGCCGCTCGAACCATGCAGCTCGAGATCGAGGATGACGAGGTCCACCCGGTGCTCGCGGATGTAATCAATCACATCGGCGGCCTGCCCGGATTCATGTACCACGCGAATGTCGGCTTCGGCAGTGAGCAGCGAGCGGACGGCCATTCTCATGGTGGGATGGTCTTCAACCAGTACTACGCTGTACATGCGCAACCTCCATGTCCCGTTTGCTTGTCGAATCGGCCGGGCACCGCCACAGCGCCCATCGCACGGCAGGCAGGACGGATTCCAGTATAGGCAAGGGTGAGAGCCTGCTCGAAGGCTCCACCGTTCGTGTCGTGCCCCGTGCGGGGGGCTGTTGCCAGCAGTGCCGCGATCGCCCGTTCGGCGGAACGATCGGCGCGCGAGTGCGGCCGCGTGTCATGCTCCCAGTTCATGCAACCTCCTCCGTACTCTCTATGCCCGTTTCGCTGTGGGAATGTGCCCTATGGAGCACTGCGAACGAGTCCGAGGCGCGGATATTCTCTTTGGGTGCGAATGGGCTATATAGGCAAGTTCTCCCTATGAGTTCAGAAATATCCTAGAAATTGCTTCATCACGTGGCAATTTGATCACGGCCAAACTTACTCGGCGTGTTCGTAACAATTCGTGCCGGACGAGCCGTGCGAAACCATCAAAAAAGCCCGCGATGCGGGCTCGGGCGGAAATGGCCGTGCAGGCTAGCGCGGAGACGCCTGGACGACTGCGCCGCGGTCATCGATGACGAAGGCATGCACCGCCCGGGCGCCTTCCGGCAGGGCGAAGGACTGCGAGGAAAAGGGGGGCAACATGGCCCCCGGCACCGTCGCCACGCCGTTTGCGGTATCGACCTGCAACCGATCGATGGTGGCGTTGTAGGGGCTATCGTTCCTGCATGCAGCGGACGCCGGAGCGCCAGGCTCCACGACGCAGCGAAGTTGTCCGATCCAGGCTTTCGAGCCCTGTTCCAGCCCCTTCGGGCGATAAAAGAGTTTCTGGCGCTGGCGCACCGATACGGTGAGGACATCAGAGCCTGTCGCCTCCTCGACCGGCGGAATCATCTGAAGATTCAGCCAGAAGACGCTTTCACGTCCCTCAGGCAGTGACTCAGCAGTGCCGATGATGCGCAGGGCGCGCGTTTCTCCCGGCTGCAGGCGCGTAACGGGTGGCACGACGATGAACGGAACACCAGCGTCGTCCGGATCGCCGTCGACGTCCCCCGCGTCGATCCAGCTTTGGAGCATGACGGCATGGTCGTTCGGGTTGTGCACCTGCACGCTGATCTGCTGTGCCCCCGCAGGATAGATGTGCCGCGAGCCCTCCACGAACAGGCCCGCCGCAGCGCCCGCCGGCCCGCTGGCGAAAACGCCTGCCGAGACGGCTGCGATGGCGGTACGTAGAAGTGTTCGTAGAACGCCCGTCATCATCGGCTCGCCACGTTGGGTACAGCGGTATCGGCGCGCAGGCGCGTGCCGGGCGCTGCACAGGCCGCCTGGAAGCGAATGACAGGCTCGTCCAGGCGCTCCGAGGGCAGACTGTATGGGATTTCGCAATCCGGCTGGTTGCCGCGCGAGACGTGCATGACGCCCTCGCGAGCGGGCACGCGGGCATACAGCCGGCTGCCCTGCCCCACCACGCCGATTTCGCGCCCGTCGGCATCCTTCACCGTGGCGCCCAGCGGCAACGCACCGCCTTGCTGGTCGCGCACGCTCACCAGCACCGCGTGGCCGGTCCGCGTTTCGAAACGGATGTACGGCACCGCCCCGGCGTAGGGCGCCACGCGACGCTGGGTGTCTTCGAGTTCGGCATCGCCGGACATGTCGGCCGGGTCCAGCGAAATCGTGTTGTAGCGGTACGGCATGAGCGAAGGCACCAATGCGTAGCCGTCCTCGTTGAGGGTCACGCCCGGCGCGTTGCGAAGCTGGGCGCCTTCCGCGCCCGGCGCGTGGACGATGCCGAAGGTCTCGCCAATGTACGGACCGAACAGCATGCCGCCTTCGTGCGCCACGACTGCGCCGCGCGCGGTGCCCGAGAGAATCGTGCTGCCGTCCGAACGCGCAGCGCCTGCGCCGAAAGTGCCCACCGACGTTGCACGCGTGAGGTTGGCGCCCACGCCGGTGGTGTTGGCCCCGGTATCGCGCGAAGCATTGAAGTTGTACGAGTATTCGGCCGATGCGCCGGCGGTGCCCGTCAGGCTGCTCTGCATCTGCGTGCCTTCGGAGGAGCGACGCGAGATGCTCGCCCCCAGGGTGCTGCCACGATTGCCGATTTCGAGCGGAATGTTCAGCGACAGCATTACCGCCGTCTGGGAACGCCCGCCTTCGGGCGAGCTGACGCGCTCGCGCGCCAGACTCAGGCTGTAGGCGACCTTGCCGAGCGAGTTGTTGTAGCTCACCGCGTACTGGTCGGACGGGCGAAGGCCGTCGTAATACTGCATGCGCACGCCCGACACGTTGATCGAGCCGTACTGGCCAAGGCTCTGACTCAGCGTGAGGTCGAAGCGGTTCTTCTGCCGGAACGTGTTGGAACGCAGATAGCCGCCGGTATCGTCCAGGTGGTAGTACGGCGTGCTGCCTCCATTGAGCGAATCGGCCAGCGTACGGTAGCCGCTCGTTGAGTAACGGTAGCCTGCCAGCGTGAGTGTCGTGCCTGTCGGCGCGAAGGTGTTGTTGTAGGAGGCGCGCATCTGCCAGCCGCCCGTGCGCGCCCCGTCCACCTTCGAGCTCGAATAGGCAAGGTTGGCCCCCAGCGCGCCAAAGCTCGACGCGTACACGCCGCCGGCCGCGACCGACCAGTAGCCATTGCTGGCAGCCTGCGCGCCGCCATTGAGCGTGATCTCGTTGCTGAGACCATGTTCGTAGGTGGCCTGCCCGAAGGTGGCGTCCTTGGCGCCGATGTAGGGCACGTTGGTGCGCCCGGCGTGGACGGCGTATCGCGACAGGCCCGGGCGCAGCGAGTTGGCCACTGCCGCGTAGGGAACGACGAAGCTGCGCACCTGCCCGTCGGACTCGGTGACTTCGACCTGAAGATCGCCGGAATTCTGCGTGGGATAGAGGTCGTCAATGACGAAGGGCCCGGGCGGGACGGTCGTTTCATAGACCACGTACACGCCCTGGCGCACGACCACCCGTGCGTTGGTGTTGGCGGTACCGCGAATCACCGGCGCATAGCCCTGGCGGTTGGGCGACAGCATGCGATCGTCGCTCGACAGGCGCACGCCGCGAAAATCGAAGGAATCGAAGATGCCGCCCTGTGTCGATATCTCGCCCGCCGTCGCCTCCGATTGCCAGCTCGGCAGGGCGCGGCGCACGTAGGTGCCGCCCAGGTTGAACTGCGATCCGCCGCCGCTCGAATAGCGATAGCTGGACTGGTTGCGCAGTTGCCACAGCCCGAGATTGGCGCCGGCGTCGATGCTCACGAAGCCGGACTCATTATTGGTGCCCGTGTTGCCGGCCGAGCGCGAATAGTAGCTGCCGGAATATCTGAGGAAGCCCACGGGCGCGCCCTCGTCCCACGCCGACATCGGCACATAGCCGAGCACGGTGCGATGCATGAGCGCCTGCGGAATCTGCACGTCCAGCCGCATGCGCGGCACGTCGACCGTCGTCCGGCCCCCCTCCACGGCGCGAGACGCAGGCATGCAGTCATCGCCTTCGGTCTTCGCCAGGGCGTCTTCGAGCACGCCGGCATCGAGGAAGGTCTGCCGCGCGAGGCACGCCACGACGGCGGAGTCCTGCTGCACGAACAGCACCTTGGCACGTTGCAGGAAATTGCCGTTCACGTAGATGTCGAGCTCATGCGTGCCAGGCGGCAGGGCCGCTTCCTTGGCAAACACGGACAGATCGACATTGGCTGCCGCACCCCGAAGAAAGGCACCGTTGAAGCTCACCTGCTCTCCGTCCGTGGCAGACGTGGGCCGCCGATCCGCCGCGCATGCGACGCCGGCCACGCCGAGCATGCTGCACGCTGCCAGCGCGCGCCACACCGCGCGGTGGGCCGACGAGAGCCGTACCGGGCAGAGATCGCGCTTGCGCCGCCGTCTCATTGCCGTACCGCGACAGCCGCGCGGCCCGCCATGAGGTTGCCACGATCGCCGATCAGCGAGAACGCGATCTCACCGCCGGCAGGCGCCTGCACCTTCGTCACCGGCCACGAAACCGAAGCGAACGGTGCCACCGTGGGCTGGTCGCCCATGTCGATCTCGGTTTCGGTGCCACCCGCGCTCAGCGCAACGCGCCCGGAAAAGCTCGCGTGATAGGGCGTCGGATTGTTCACGACGATCTGCCATGCGCCCTTTTTGCCAGGCACCGGCTCGATGGCGAAGCGCAGCGCGGCCGGCACTTGTGCCGGATCGCCCTGCAGACCCGCGGGGCGGTAGAAAAGCTTGACCTGCTGGTGAAATGCCATTTGCATCATCGCCTGGGCTTGCTGGGCGTGAGCATCGGTGGGCGGCACTTGCAGGAAGTTGAACCAGAAGAGTGACTCGCGATCACGCGGCAACGAGGCGCCCGCAGCGGCGTCGAAGGCGATGCGTACGTTCTGCTGGCCTTGCGGCGCGAGACGGAACAGCGGCGGCGTGACGACGAACGGGACAGCATCGGCGCCCTCGGGCGGACGACCTTCACCATGATCCACCCACACCTGCATGAGGTTGGGTACGTTGTCCTTGTTGGCCAGGCGCACGGAGACCGTACGATTGTCTTCGTGGTAGATGACGCGCGTGCCGTACATGACGACGCCAGCAGACGCGGGCACCGCGTGGGCGAGACATGCGGCCAGCACGGTGGCCATGACTTTCCTGAAGATCACGATGCGACTCCCCGGAATGAAGCCCCGCGCATCGATCAACGACGCGCGGGGGTGCTGCGGACGAATTACTGCGTGCGAACGGAGTAGACGGCGGTGGTCTTGATGAGACCGACCGTCACGCCTGCGATGTCCTTGACGTAGTAGTTGGCGGTAAACGGAATCGACGCCGTGCCATTGACCACCGGTACGAGCGACGTCGGCGCAGCGGCACCGACCACGACTGGGTCGCCGGCTTCGTCCTGAACGGCGATCTGGACGGCATCGCTGCCGTAGCCGGCGACGTCGGTCAGGTTTCCGGTGGTGGCGTCGTAGGTGCTGGAGTTGAGCACCACGCCGACTTGCGTCGCGGTTGCCGGGCAGTTGATGAACTGCAGCGAGAACGGCGTGCTCACGCGGCTGTAGACGCCGACGGCGCTCAGCTCCGACTTGGCGACCTGGTCGAGCACGACGGTGTAGTCGCCGTTGGCGACTGCCGGCTCGCAGGTGGTGTCTACGACTTCACCGTCGAAAGTGATGGTGTTGTCCGCGTAGGCAGCGCCCGTCAGCGACAGCAGGCCGGTAGCAGCGAGAATGGAGAAAGTGGTCTTCAGTTTCATGGTTTTCCTCGATTCAAAGAGGTTTGTCGTCAATTCGCGCTGCATACGGCAGGCGACACACATTTGCATGCCTTTTGCACAGCGCAAGACATGCGTCCTGCCGCATCCCGGAAAGCCGGACACGGACATGGAAGTTGCGGGCCATTACGCCCGTCATGGCTGGTTCACCAGCACATTGACCGTGGCGCGCACCGTTCCGGGCGTCACGGATTGGCCCGTGAGATGCTCGATGCGTGCCTCGAAGTTTTCGCCGTAGTAGTTCAGGCCGTCGCTCGTTCCGCTCGATACGGGCTGTACCGGGTACCAGCCATCGGCCTGCCCCTGCCCCGATGCCAGGGGGCAGTTCGAGTGGTTTTCGGTGCTGGTGCTCACGCCGTTGCAGCCGGAGTTCTGCACCCAGTTGCGGTTACTCGTTTCGCCGCTGCGGCGATGCACGATGGCCACGCCGGTGGCGTTGGTGCCGCTGTCATCCGACAACAGGAAGCGCGGATCGCCCGATACCAGCCGGTTGCGGTTCTGCGGCTCGAATCCGACGCGCAGGCTGCCGATCGGCGAGTTGGTGCCGCTGCATTCGTATTGCACGGGAAAGCTGACCCAGTCGCCGCCGCCGTCCTCGACGATCGTGGCCTTGGCATGCGTACCCAGGTTCACGGTGCGCGGCACGTCCGACACGCCGCACGCGGCGGTGGCCGTGGGCTGGTAGTTGCCGAACTTGATGTAGCCGTAGGTCGCGTCGGTCGAATAAAGGCCGGCGTACGCCCCGTAACCAATGCGGCCGATGAGTCCGTCGCTCACGACGGCGAACTTGTTTTCGTCATACGGTGCGCGAGCGAACACCAGCCGCACACGCGGAAAGTGCTTGACCTTCACGACATAGGGGTACGTCGCCTTGTCCGACAGCGTGGATGCCTCGTAGCCGCTCACCGAGAACTGCACGGCCGTGTTGGACAACGACGTGTCGTCGCGCCAGATCATTGCGCGCTCGGTTCCATCCGGATTCACGCCGAACAAGGCCCAACCCGTGGTGGTGTGGTGCGTCGCCGGCGCCTGCGCCGGGTAGACGTACTGCATGAAGTAATACTGCGTGCCGTTGGCGGTGAAGCCGCCGTACTGGTAGGTGTCATCCAGCCGCAGGGCAGCAAAGGAGGTCGCCGCGTCGTTTGCGTTCTGGCATTTGTAGAGCACGACTTCCGGGTCGGCCGCGAGCAGTTCGCTCATATCGTAGGTACGATCGAACAGCACCGTGCCGGCCGGCTGGAAACGCAGCGGGTAGATCGTCAGCGAGGACGGGCCGATGGGCTGGTTCTGCGCCAGCGACCAGTTATTGGTGCTCGTGGAGGCCTGGTACAGGCAGCCGGCGTGCGCGACCTGTGTCTTCAGACACAGGGCCACCGTCGTCCAAACGATTGCTGCTGCCCAAAACCGAGTGCTCACTGTCGCTCCTCCGCGTTTGTCGTTCAGGGATGACCCTGACGTCATTGGACGCGGATTGTGCAAGGCAAGAACAAGAGCAAATATCGGGACATCCTTCCAGCAAAGTCAGATGTGTCCGAGTAACGAATACAGAATGTTTCGAACACCCGGCGCACAATCTGCGAGTCGTCGGATGGATGTCACCGCCCGAAGGAAATCGGTGACGGACAATCTCCAGCAGCCACCTTGGGAGTCTTTCATGCGCATCGAACACATTGCCCTCTGGGCCCGCGACGTCGACGGACTGAGCGCGTTTTACGTGCGCCACTTCGGCGCGATGGCCTCGCCGCGATACGTGAATGAAAAGAAACGTTTCGCCTCGATATTCCTGAGTTTCGACTCGGGCGCGCGGCTGGAACTCATGCAGCGGCCGGACATTCTTCCGGCTGGGGATGACCCGCATGTCATGCAGATGGGATACACCCACATGGCAATCTCGGTCGGCTCCGAGCAGGAGGTCGACGCGCTGACACGGAAGCTTGAGGCAGAAGGATGCGTGCGGCTCGATGGGCCGCGACGCACGGGGGACGGATACTACGAGAGCGTGATTCTCGATCCGGAAGGCAACCGGATCGAAATCACTGTGTAGCGGCGACGTCGCCGCACACGCCCACGCGCGGCGTTACGTGGGCAGGCTCGGCATCATTCGTAGCCGAGACTCTTCAGCGCACGTTCGTCGTCGGCCCAGCCGCTCTTCACTTTCACCCACACTTCGAGGTAGACCTTGCCGTCGAAGAGTTTTTCGAGATCGACGCGCGCTTCGGTGGAAATGCGCTTGAGACGCTCCCCACCCTTGCCGATGACGATGCCCTTGTGCCCCTCTTTGTCGACGATGATGGCGGCATGGATGCGGCGCAGATTGCCTTCGACTTCGAATTTTTCAATTTCCACCGCCATGCCGTAAGGCAGCTCTTCCCCCACCAGCCGGAAGAGTTTTTCGCGCAGGAATTCGGACGCCAGGAAGCGCTCGCTGCGGTCGGTGATGTCTTCCTCGCCAAACATCCAGTCGCCTTGCGGCAGATACTGGCCTACGGTGCGGAGCAGTTCGGGCGCGTTGTTGCCGCGCTGGGCGCTGACCGGAACGATGTCGGCAAAGGGGAATTCATCGTTCATTTTCTGGATGAACGGCAGCAGTTCGCCCTTGTCCTCCAACAGGTCGACCTTGTTGATGACCAGCACGACGCGGGCGCCCTTCGGCATCAACTCCAGTACCTGGCGATCCTCGGCGCCGAAGCGGCCGGACTCGATCACGAACAGGATGACGTCGACTTCCGACAGCACCTGCGTGACGGTGCGGTTCATCCCGCGGTTGAGCGCATTGCGGTGACGCGTCTGGAAACCCGGCGTGTCGACGAAGATGAACTGGTTAGAACCTTCGGTCAGCACGCCCGTGATGCGGTGGCGCGTGGTCTGCGCCTTGCGCGAGACGATGCTGATCTTCTGGCCGATCAGACGGTTGAGGAGCGTCGACTTGCCGACGTTGGGGCGCCCGACGATGGCGACGAAGCCGGTGTGCGGAAGCATGTTTTCAGTCATGGGAAATCCTTCAGACAGGTGATCACCGGCAACATTACCGGCCATGGGTGCTACAAACCGCGCGTGGGCGCGGAGATCGCCGGGATGCTACGCCTTCGCGCGGCAGCCGGCGAGTGCCACAAGGGCTCGCGCCGCGCCCGGTGGAATCGCCTCAAAGCAAGGCGATCTGGTCGAGTGCGGCCTTGGCGGCCGCCTGTTCGGCTGCGCGACGACTGCCGCCCACGCCACGCGTGCGCAGATCAAGTTCGCCCATCACGCATTCGACTTCGAATTCCTGCGCGTGGGCCTCGCCCCGCATGTGGACGAGTTCGTAGCGCGGCAGCGACATGCGGCGGCCCTGCAGGTATTCCTGCAAGGCGGTCTTGGGGTCTTTGCGCGACACGGCGGGATCGAGACCGTCCAGCGTGTCGATATACAGGCGATCGATGACGCGGCGGGCGGCGTCGAACCCGCCGTCGAGGAACACTGCGCCGAAGATGGCTTCGGTCGCATCGGCCAGGATCGAAGGCCGGCGGTGTCCGCCGCTGCGCAGTTCGCCTTCTCCCAGCCGCAGCGCTTCGCCCACGCCGATGCGCTCGGCAATCAGTTGGAGCGCCTCCTGCCGCACGAGGCTTGCACGCAGGCGCGACAGCTCGCCTTCCTTGAGCGTGGCAAAGCGCCCGTAAAGGGCCATTGCCACCACCATGTTCAGGATACTGTCGCCCAGGAACTCGAGCCGCTCGTTGTTATCGGCGCTGAAGCTGCGATGCGTCACCGCCTGGCGCAGCAGTCCGGGCTGCTGGAACCGATAGTCGATCGCACGTTCGAGGGCGGACAGATTCACGAAACAGACACTCAATCGGCGGCAGCCGGTGCGCCAGCCGAGCCTACGGAAAAATCGAACAACAGGCTGACGTTGCCGAACAGCTTGACCTTGCGCTGGTAATCGACGGAAAGATAGGCCTTGCCGTTTTCCTTGGTCACCACGATGGTTTCAGGATCGACCGATTCAATATCGTCGACTTCCTGGTAGCGTTGGAAGGCGGAACGGAAGGCTGACGGCGGTGACGAGACGTCGACCGAACGGACGACGTTGTTGAACGCCTTTTTCACCGAAAAGAATTCGTTGTAGACCGGCACCAGCTTGAGCGCCAGCAGCAGCGCTGCCAGCAGCACCAGTCCGACGATCAAGGTGGAAATCAGCGTAAGCCCCTTCTGGCGTTTCATGGTGTTCCCCCGGGTTTTCGTAGTGGCGGCGACGTCAGTTGAAACTGCCGATGCGGTCGAACCGGATGCCCCTCGGCGGCAGGATGCTGTCCGCATGGAACCAGATGAAGAAGGCCTTGCCGACGATATTTTCGTCCGGCACGAAGCCCCACATGCGCGAGTCAGCGCTCTGGTCACGGTTGTCGCCCATCGCAAAGTAGTAGCCGGCCGGCACCGTGCAGGTCACACCCTCACCGCTGTAGGTGCAATTCTCGCGATGAGGGAATTGCTTGACGATGCCTTCCGGCACGAACGCAGGGGCATCGCGATCATTCAGGATCTGATGCACCTTACCGTTCAAGTTTTCCTCAAAGGCCTGGGACACGCCAAAGGTCTGCGGATCAAGGTAATCGCCGTGCGGACGGACGGGAATCTGCTGTCCGTTGATGGTCAGACGCTTGTTGATGTAGGCCACCTTGTCGCCCGGCACGCCGATGACACGCTTGATGTAGTCCTGTGTGGTGTCGTACGGATAGCGGAAGACAAATACATCGCCACGCTGCGGCGAGCCGACTTCGATGACTTTCTTGTTGAGCACAGGCAGGCGCACGCCGTAGGTGTATTTGTTCACAAGAATGAAGTCTCCGACCAGCAGCGTCGGGATCATGGAGCCGGACGGAATGCGGAACGGTTCGATCCAGAATGAACGCAGCAGGAAGATCGGCAGGATCACCGCGAAAAAGCTGGCACCGTATTCGACCCACCATGGATCGGGCAGCCGCACGGTCACTTTGTCGGCGTCGGGCCCTTCGAGGCCGCGCAACGCGTTGCGGGCATCGGACTGGCTGATGCCTTCGGCCGTCAGCAGCATCTCGGCCTTGGAGTGCTCGCCGCCGCGGCGCGCGTCCGCCGCGCGACCCAGCAAGGTCTTGGCACGCGCCTGGCGACGCTTGCGGGCGTAAAACACGTCGATACACCACAGGATGCCGGTGACGACACTCAGCAAGAACAGAATCAGCGCAAAATCCACAATCCCCCCGAAAGGCGGAAAACCCCGTTAAGAACGGTTCTTGGACAAAGGCCGCGGCCGGAGTTCGGCGCGGCCCGACAATCGGTCGACAATGCTCGACCTGCTTTACTTTTCGTCCGTGCGAAGCACGGCCAGGAAGGCTTCCTGCGGGATCTCCACGTTGCCGACCTGCTTCATGCGCTTTTTGCCTTCTTTCTGCTTTTCGAGCAGCTTGCGCTTGCGGGAGATGTCGCCGCCATAGCACTTGGCCAGCACGTTCTTGCGCAGCGCCTTGATGGTTTCGCGCGAGATGATGTGCGAGCCGATGGCGGCCTGCACGGCGACGTCGAACATCTGGCGCGGGATCAGTTCGCGCAGCTTGGCGGCCAGTTCGCGGCCACGATATTGCGCGTTGGCGCGGTGGACGATGACCGACAGGGCGTCGACCTTTTCGCCGCCGACCAGCATGTCGAGCTTGACCACGTCGGCCGAGCGATATTCCTTGAACTCGTAGTCGAGCGAGGCGTAGCCGCGCGACACCGACTTGAGCTTGTCGAAGAAGTCCATGACCACTTCGGCCATCGGCATTTCGTAGACCAGCTTCACCTGCCGGCCGTGGTAGTGCATGTCGACCTGGTTGCCGCGCTTTTGATTGCACAGCGTCATGACCGAGCCGACGTAGTCCTGCGGCAGGAAGATCGTGGCCGTGATCATCGGTTCGCGGACTTCTTCGATCTTGCTGATATCGGGCAGCTTGGACGGATTTTCGATCTTGATGACTTCGCCACTGCTCATGACGACCTCATACACCACGGTCGGCGCGGTGGTGATGAGATCCATGTCGAACTCGCGCTCCAGGCGCTCCTGCACGATTTCCATGTGCAGCAGGCCGAGGAAGCCACAGCGGAAGCCAAAACCGAGCGCTTGCGAGACTTCGGGCTCGTACTGGAGCGAGGCGTCGTTGAGCTTGAGTTTTTCGAGCGATTCGCGCAGTTGGTCGTACTCGGAGGACTCGACCGGGTACAGACCGGCAAAGACCTGCGGCTTGATTTCCTTGAAACCGGGCAGCGGCTCCGGCGCCGGTGTGCCGGCCAGCGTGATGGTGTCGCCAACCTTGGCGGCCTTCAGCTCCTTGATGCCGGCGATGACGAAACCCACTTCGCCGGCCGAGAGCGCGTCGCGCGAGATCGACTTCGGCGAGAACACTCCGACCTGCTCGCACAGGAACTGCGCGCCGGTCGACATGAACAGGATCTTGTCCTTCGGGCGCAGCACGCCGTCGACCACACGCACCAGCATGACCACGCCGACGTAGTTGTCGAACCACGAGTCGATGATCAATGCCTTGAGCGGATTGGCAGGGCTGCCCTGCGGGGGCGGTATGCGTGCAATGGCGGCTTCGAGGATGTCGTCGATGCCCATGCCGGTCTTGGCGGAACAGGGGATCGCATCGGTGGCGTCAATGCCGATGACGTCTTCGATTTCCTGGCGCGCGTTGTCCGGATCGGCCTGCGGCAGATCCATCTTGTTGAGCACGGGCACGACTTCGACGCCGAGCTCGAGCGCTGTGTAGCAGTTCGCAACCGTCTGCGCTTCGACGCCTTGCGACGCATCCACCACCAGCAGCGCACCTTCGCACGCCGACAACGACCGGCTGACTTCGTACGAGAAGTCGACGTGCCCCGGAGTGTCGATGAGGTTGAGGTTGTACTTCTGGCCGTCGCGCGCCACGTAGGTCAGCGCCGCGGTCTGCGCCTTGATGGTGATACCGCGCTCGCGCTCGATGTCCATCGAGTCAAGCACCTGCTCCTCCATCTCGCGGTCGGACAGGCCTCCGCAGCGCTGGATGATGCGATCGGCCAGGGTCGATTTGCCGTGGTCGATGTGGGCGATGATCGAGAAATTGCGAATATGCTGCATGAATTAAAAGGGTGCTGGCGTTGCAGCCTAGCACCCAAAGATAATCAGTAAGTTAGCCAGCGATTATACCTATTTCCCCGCCGGCACCTTCATACCGACGAAGCTTTGTGTATCGCCGCGCCGAACCAGCAACGTGATCGCGTTCCCCTGCCCCAGCCCGTTGGCAATCTGATTGAAATGGCTGGCCGAGCGGATTTCGGTCGATACGCCTTGCGCCGTCACCGCCGTGATCACGTCGCCGGGGCGCAATTCGGCGCGGGCGGCCACGCCGCTGGCCTCGCGGATCGACGCACCAGCGGACAATTTCAGCTCTCTCTTCTGGTCACGCGACAGATCCTGCGTCACCAGCCCCAGCTTGTTGGCGCCTACGGGGGTGCGTGGCTGAGGGCGCTGCATGGCCTGTGCGCCGTCGTCCGGGAATTCGCCGATCAGGATCGGCACCTGCTTTGTCAAACCCGCACGCCACAATTGCATGACCGCACGGGTTCCCGGCCGGGTCGCACTTACCAGGCGCGGCAGATCCACCGAGTTGGCGACTGCCTTGCCGTCGAATGCCTGGATGACATCTCCGACCTTGATGCCGACCTTGTCCGCCGGGCCACCTGGATCGATGCCGCTGACCAATGCCCCCTCGGCACGCGGCAGACGGAAGCTGTCGGCCATCTCGCGCGTCACATCCTGTATCAATACGCCGATGCGGCCGCGCGCGACGCGACCGTCCAATCGCAATTGCTGCTGGACGTTCATCGCCACGTCGATCGGGATGGCGAACGAAATCCCCATGAATCCGCCCGAGCGCGAGTAGATCTGCGAGTTGATGCCGACCACCTCGCCCTTGAGGTTGAACAGCGGTCCGCCCGAGTTGCCCGGGTTGATCGCCACGTCGGTCTGGATGAAGGGCACCAGCGTTTCATCGGGCAGCGAACGGGCCTTGGCACTGACAATGCCCGCCGTCACGGAGCTTTCGAAACCGAATGGCGAGCCGATCGCCAGCACCCAGTCGCCCACGCGCAACTGCTCGGGGTCGCCGAGCACGGCTTGCGGCAAATTGGTGGCATCCACCTTCAGCAACGCGATATCGGTGCGCTTGTCGGTGCCGATCACGCGGGCGGCGAATTCGCGCTTGTCGAACAGGCGCACGAGAATTTCGTCGGCGTCTTCGACCACATGTGCATTGGTCAAAATATAACCATCGGCGCCAATGATGAAACCGGAGCCCAGCGACTGGTTTTCTTCATCCCGCGGCGTCGAAGGTTCGGACGGTGCCTTTTTGGGAATGAAACGACGCAGCCAGCCAGGCACTTCGAGACTGTCTTCGTCGTTCTGCAGATAAGGCGCCCGGGGCGCACGCGAGGATTGCGTCGCGCTGATGTTCACCACCACCGGCCCGTGTCTGGCGACCAGCTCGGCAAAAGCCGGCAATTCGCGGCCGCCGACGTTGACTGTGGGCGTGGCCTTGCTGGCTGCGCGGCCGGCGGGCGCCGCCATTGCCTCTGCGGGCGCGGTCAGCGTCAGTACGAGCGCCAGGGCGGCGGCAATGCCGTGAAAGGTGTTGGAACTCATTTCACGCATTCCCTCGAGAGGCGTTGCGTGCGCAACACGCACCAGGGAGCAGGCGCCGCATCTGGCGGCAACGCTGTGGAATAGTGCCGCCGCACTCGTGGGTATCCATGAAATGGGGTCTGGACATGTCGATCCGGTTCATCGTTTGGGGAGGACGCGCACCATCCGCGGCTGGAACGATTGCATGGAGTGGTGCGCCCGGCCGCGGCGCAGGATGCCCAGCGACAACGCCAGGGCAACCATTGCGCCAACCGCGGCCCATGCATCGCTGCCCGTCAGCCATTGGCCGACGGCGGCACCGCACAGCATCAGTAAAAGGGGAACCAGATAGGCAAGTACGGCCGCCCGCAATGGGGCGCTGTCAGGGACTTCGAGCGTCACGCGAGCACCAGGCGCGGCGGCCAGCACGTTATCGACGGCATATTCGCCGCAACGTGGCCCCAATACCTCACCCAGCATCGCGCTCCGACACCCCCCGGGCTCGTCGCAACGGCCGCAGCCGCCATCGGTCTTGACCACCTTGACGATGGCTTGCCGGGCGTCGATCCGCGTCACCACTGCTTCGACTTGCATCACGATTCCGCCTGCGCGACCGTCACGCACCGCCCCTTGCGGCGCGGCCTGCGGTCGCGTTCAAGCGCGGATTCTAGCCTTACTTCTTACGAAGCTCGACACTTTCTGCGGCACGCCGCAGCGCCCGGAGAGGGACTTCGCCGATGGCGGTGACCTGGTAATCACCGGTGACGCGCTTGTAGATGCCAATCGCGCCGGATGACCCAGTGTAGGGCGGCACGCTCATGTTGCGGCCGGAGGCAGGCTCAATGAAGACGGAGATGGTCGCCAGACCATCGGAGAAAACAGCGTGGAAGGCTTCGGGACCATCACGCTTGAGGGGGCGGCGCACGAACGACACCTGGCGGAAGCCACTGGGCACCCCACGGAAGCGAATGTTCACATCGTCGGCACGCACATCCTGACCGCGCGCGTTGACCACGCGCCAGTCGGCCGAACGGTTGTAGCGCGGCTTGACGGCTTCACGGTCGATGTTGCCGACGGTGAGTTCCTTGAAACTGAACTGCTCGATGACGTTGTCGTGATCGTCCACCACGCGGGCCTTGATCAGCAGACCGCTGCTGGCATCGAGCCACAGTTCGTAGCCATAGCGCATTTCGTCGCGCGGCTCCAGAACGATCTGCTGTGCATCGCGGTCAGCCAGCTTGTCGGTCTTGCCAAGGCGAATGGTGTAGTAGTCGGATAGCGCGCCGATCGCATTGAGCAGACGGCCGGGGAAACGGCCGGTTTCGGCACGATCGATGATGACCAGTTGGTCCTGCGGCAGGTAGGTCATCACGTCGTCGTTGGTACGGACGATTTCACGGGTCGGTCCGCCGTCGAGCGTTTCGATTTTCTCGTGATCGCCCGCAGCGTCGGCCACGTGCGTCACGCGCGATGTCTCGCTGCGTCCGTGACTCTGATACACGAAAACGCCGGAGAAATTCACGCTACGCGCCGCCTGGTTCATGCGCTGCAACCAGGCTTGTGCATCCAGTCCGCTGTTCGTTTGAGATTGCGCGCCCGCGGTGCAGGCGATAGTGGCAGCAAAGAACGCCACCAACGCGCCAGACAGTCTCATCGCCGCGTATCCACCTGTTCGTCACCCACCGTACGGATGTAACCCGCCATGCTCGGCAGGGCGGAGCCCACGCCGTAGTTCTGATGCGCCATCATGTAGGCGCGGTCGTCGTCGTAGCCACCGCGCACGCTCGACACCATCTTGGCGGAGACCGGCACGGCATCCTGCAGGGCCATCGTCATGCCGCCCGGCGCGGGCGCTTCGGTCTGTTTGGTGAGCGACAGCGACATCCAGCCGACCACGGCCACACCCGCCACGGCCGCCGCCATCGGCATCCAGCGCGGAGCGGGACGGCGCTCGATCGGGCGCGTCACCGGCGCCAATACCGTTGGTTCGCTATCGAGGGCGGCCATCACGCGATGAGTGAAGTCGTTCGACAGCGGCGTTTCGTCACGCAGCACATCGCCGATCAGCCAATACGCCTCGCTGGTTGCACGCTGCTCCGGCGAACGCGCGAGCGTCGCCAGAACGTGCGCGGATTCTTCGGCGGCCAGTTCGCCGTCCATCCATGCAGACAATTGATCCTTCGCCATCACTACCACCTTTTGTCAGGCGCGATATCCAACATAGGCCTCAAGCGCTCGGATATCGCCTCGCGCGCTCTGAAAATCCGCGACCGCACGGTGCCGATGGGGCACCCCATGACAGTTGCAATCTCTTCGTAACTCAAACCCTCGATCTCGCGCAGCACGATCGCGGTGCGCAATTCCTCGGGCAACGCCTCCATGGCGGCGTTAACGGTCTGGCCGATCTGCTTGGTCTGCAAGAGCCGTTCTGGCGTATCGATATCGCGCAGCTGATCACCGTCATCCATGGTTTCGGCTTCTTCCGAATCCACTTCGGTCGACGTCGGCGCGCGCCGCCCCTGCGACACCAGGTAGTTCTTGGCGGTATTGATGCCGATCCGGTACAGCCACGTATAGAACGCGCTGTCACCGCGGAACGAAGGCAGCGCACGGTAAGCCTTGATGAAGGCCTCCTGCGTCACGTCCTCCACTTCCGCCGGATCGCGAATCATCCGCGAAAGCAGACGGCCGAGCTTGCGCTGATACTTCGACACGAGCAGGCCGAATGCCTGCTTGTCGCCGCGCTGTACACGCTCAACCAACTGCTGGTCTATCTCTCGATCGCTCATCGGCTACGGTGGTAGGTGTCGGCGAACCGACGTCATAAACCGCGCAAGTATATCCGATGAGGCGGCCCAATCTGGCCTGTGAGACCGGGAGGCATGCGATAAGTTCAGCGGTCAAATGGCGCCGGAAGACCGGGAGCGCGTGATATATTCATCGCGCTTCATTCTTTGACAATCCGGAGCACCACCTTGCAAGCATTCGACGTTCTCGTCCTGGGCAGCGGCCTTGCCGGCCAGTCCCTTGCACTGAGACTCGCAGATCACAAAAAGGTGGCGCTCGTCACCAAACGTCACATCGAAGACGGCGCGACGGCATGGGCCCAGGGGGGCATCGCCGCCGTCATCGACCCGGCCGATTCGGTCGAAGCACATTTTGACGATACCCTCGTAGCGGGCGGCGGACTCAATGACGTCGCCGCGACGCGCTTTGTCATCGAACACGGCGCCGAGGCGATCCAGTGGCTGCGCGAGACAGGCGTTCCGTTTACGCCCGATCAGGCCGCCCCTTGGGGTATGCACCTCACGCGCGAGGGCGGCCACAGCCATCGGCGCATCGTGCATGTGGCGGATGCCACCGGTGCAGCGGTACACCAAACGCTGACCGAACGCGTCAGCACGCACCCGAACATCCACATCATCGAAGAACACGTGGCCGTCGACCTCATCGTCGGTCACAAGATCGGCAAGCCGGAACTCGGCTGCGTGGGAGCCTATCTGCTCGACCTCAAGAGCGGTCACGTGCGCGCGGTGGCTGCCTCCCACACCGTTCTGGCGACCGGCGGCGCCGGCAAGGTTTATCTGTACACGACCAACCCCGACACGGCGACTGGGGATGGCATCGCGATGGCGTGGCGCGCGGGCTGCCGCGTGGCGAACATGGAGTTCATCCAGTTCCACCCGACCTGTCTCTACCATCCACAGGCCAAGTCCTTCCTGATCTCCGAGGCCGTACGCGGCGAAGGTGGGCTGCTCAAGCTACCGGACGGCACGCGCTTCATGCCGGCGCATGATGCGCGGGGTGAGCTGGCGCCGCGCGACGTCGTGGCACGTGCCATCGACTTCGAGATGAAGAAAGGCGGTTTCGACAGCGTCTTTCTCGATATCAGCCACAAGCCGGCGGACTTTCTGCGCGGGCACTTTCCGAACATCTACGCACGCTGCCTGGAACTGGGCATCGACATCACACAGCAGCCGATTCCGGTCGTGCCGGCGGCGCACTACACATGCGGCGGCGTGCAGACCGACCTGCGAGCACGCACTGACATCCCTGGCCTGTACGCCATCGGCGAAACCGCCTGTTCAGGGCTGCACGGCGCAAACCGACTGGCGTCGAATTCCCTGCTCGAATGCGTGGTGTTCGGTCGCGCGGCGGCAGAGGACATCCTCGCCAATCCGCGCACGCAGCCGCGCGCCCTGCCCGCCTGGGACGAGAGCCGAGTGTCGGACGCCGACGAACAGGTGGTGATCTCTCACAACTGGGACGAACTGCGCCGCTTCATGTGGGACTACGTGGGCATCGTGCGCACCAACAAGCGACTGGAACGCGCGCAACATCGCATCCGTCTGCTCGAGCGCGAGATCAATGAGTACTACACGAACTTCCGCATCACGAACGACCTGATCGAGTTGCGCAATCTCGTGACGACGGCGGATCTCATCGTCCGCAGCGCGTTGCGCCGCAAAGAGAGCCGCGGGCTGCATTTCTCGCGCGACTATCCGGATCTGGCGCCTGTGGCGCGCCCGACGGTACTCAACAATTCGCGCTTCCCGAAGGGCGTGCAACGCTGGACAGCCCAGCCCTGACACCTTCCGCATGGAATGCCCGCGCGGTGTTTCGCTGCGCGGGGCAATACTCTCCTTACTTTGACTCGCCGGCACCGGCCTCGAAGGGCTGTACCGTCCATCGCAGCCAGATGCGTAGTTGTCGCCACAGCGCGGCGTCCATGCCGTCACGTGCGAAGGCATGCCGCACGATCGCCCCATCCGGCGCGCGCCAATGCAGCACGACGACCCAGCCCAGATTCGTACAACCGGGCAAAATGTCGATGTCATGCACATCGCCGCCACGCACCAGACGCGCCGCACCAGCCCCCTGCAATTCCAGCCAGTCATTTTCGCAGCGCCGATGGCGACGCTTCGTGATCACGGCAGAGCACGCAGCCAGCGCGAAGACTGCGACTCTCACGGGCATCGGAATCCCCGGCGATAGCGCCGCCAGACAAGGCACGAGATGAGCCAGCCACGCCACGACGCGCAGGCACCGGGAAGGACTCAAAGAAATTCGGGGCAATGGCGCGCTGGCGCCACTGCCCCGTGATGGATCGCCGCTCATCGCGGCAGGATCTCAGAAAGAGATCCGTCAGATCTTGCGGAAAACCAGCGTGCTGTTGGTGCCGCCGAAGCCGAACGAGTTGGAGATGGCCACATCGATCTTCATCTGGCGCGCCACGTTGGGCACGTAATCCAGGTCACACGAAGGATCCGGCTCGATCAGGTTGATCGTCGGCGGCGCAATCTGATGGTGGATCGCCAGCGTCGAGAACACCGCCTCGATACCAGCAGCGCCCCCAAGCAAGTGGCCGGTCATCGACTTGGTCGAGCTCATCGCCACGTGCTTGACGTGGTCGCCAAAGGCGCGCTTGGCAGCGAGCGTTTCGGCGATATCGCCCAGCGGCGTCGAAGTGCCATGGGCATTGACGTAGTTGACCTCGTCGGCGTTGGTGCGGCCATTGCGCAGCGCGTTGACGATACTGCGCGACGCGCCCTCGCCACCTTCGCTCGGTGCCGTGATGTGATAGGCATCCGAACTCATGCCATAGCCTGCCAGTTCGCAATAGATCTTGGCACCGCGAGCCTTGGCGTGTTCGTACTCTTCGAGCACCAGCACGCCGGCACCTTCGCCAAGCACGAAACCATCACGTCCCATGTCCCACGGGCGGCTGGCCGCGGCGGGATCGTCATTGCGCGTGGACAGCGCCTTGGCTGCGCAGAAGCCTCCCATCCCCAACGGCGAGACAGTCGATTCGGCGCCGCCGGCGATCATGATGTCGGCATCGCCGTATTCGATCAGGCGCTGTGCTTCGCCGATCGAATGGTTGCCCGTCGCGCACGCGCTGACGGTGGCGAAGTTCGGACCCTTGAAGCCGTAGTTGATCGACAGGATGCCCGAGATCATGTTGATGATCGAACCGGGAACGAAGAACGGGGAAATCTTTTTCACACCCACTTCGCGCGCAGCTTCGTGCGTGTCTTCGATCATCGGCAGACCGCCGATGCCGGAGCCGATGCACACGCCGATGCGCTCAGCGTTCTCAGGCTGCTCAGCGATACCGGCGTCCTTCAACGCGTCGATCGCGGCGGCCAGGCCGTAGTGGATGAACGTATCGTAGCGGCGGGCTTCCTTGGGCGACAGGTAGTTCGCCACGTCGAAGTCCTTGACCTCTCCGGCGATCTGCGTCGGAAAGCCGCTCACGTCAAAGCGCGTGACGCGCCCGATGCCGGAACGACCGTTGATGATGTTGTCCCAAGCCGTGGCTACAGAATTACCGACAGGGCTGATGATGCCCAGACCTGTCACGACTACTCGGCGACGCGTCAACGCGGTCTCCTTCCTTGATTTCTGATGCAGTCGACAGGACAACGCCTCACCGCGACGGCGAGGCGTTGTCTATCGGCTTGTTGAAACCCGTCCAGGCCGTGATTTCCGTCGATGACCGCGCAGAATTGCGGAATGACGGCGACCCGAAAGGTTTTTACGCCTTGTTCAGGTGGGCGCTGACGTAGTCAATCGCCTGTTGAACGGTGGTGATCTTTTCGGCTTCTTCGTCAGGGATTTCGCACTCGAATTCCTCTTCCAAAGCCATCACCAATTCGACGGTGTCCAGCGAGTCGGCGCCCAGATCGTCGACGAACGAAGATTCGTTCTTGATCTCGGCCTCATTAACGCCAAGCTGTTCCGCGACGATCTTGCGAACGCGCTGCTCGATGTTCTCCATGAATTGCTCCTTCCCTGTTAAAGCGTTTATACCGAAAAACCTGCCTATATTAGCAAAAAACGGCGCCGATCTTCAGCCAACGTTCAGCCTGGATCGGCGGCGTTCATGCCATATACATACCACCGTTTACGTGCAGGGTGCTGCCCGTGATGTAGCTGGCACCCTTCGATGCCAGGAACGCCACGGCGGCGGCAATCTCCTGCGGGTTGCCGAGGCGACCCAGAGCGATCTGATTCTGCAACGCGTCGCGTTGTGCGTCTGGCAGATCGCGCGTCATGTCTGTATCGATGAAGCCCGGCGCAACGCAATTCACCGTGATATTGCGGCTACCCAGCTCGCGCGCCAGCGCGCGGGTCATGCCTGCCACGCCGGCCTTGGCGGCGGCGTAATTGGCCTGGCCCGGGTTGCCGGAACTGCCCACCACCGACGTGATGTTGATGATGCGGCCGTTGCGGGCCTTCATCATGCCGCGCATGACCAGGCGCGACATGCGAAAAACCGCCTTGAGGTTCGTATCGATGACTGCGTCCCACTCCTCATCCTTCATCCGCATGGCGATGTTGTCGCGCGTAATGCCGGCGTTGTTGACAAGGATCGAAACTGAACCGTATTCCGACTCGATCGCGGCCAGGGCGGCTTCGCATGCTGCCGCGTCCGTGACGTCCAGCGCCAGGCCGCGCCCCTTGGCAGCGGCTTCGCGCAGCGCGGCCGAAATCGCGGCCGCGCCGTCTTCGCTGGTGGCAGTGCCGACCACGATGGCGCCTTCGCGCGCCAGCTCAAGTGCAATCGCGCGGCCGATGCCGCGCGAGGCGCCGGTGACGAGGGCGATCTGCCCTTCGAGTTGAGCCAATGCAATTCTCCTTATCAGGCGGCTTCGAGCACGCGCTTGAAACTGTCCGCATCGACGATCGCCTCGATTTCGAGATCACCTTCGATACGCTTGACCAGGCCGGCAAGAACCTTGCCCGGACCGAATTCATATACCGCTTCGATGCCAGCCGCACGCATGGCGCGCACGGTTTCGATCCAGCGCACCGGACTATACGCCTGACGGACCAGCGCATCACGGATGGTCGCCGGGTCGGTCGGCAACGCGACGTCGACGTTGTTCAGGACCGGAATGGACGGCGCGGCGAAATCGACTTCGGCCAGTCGCACAGCCAGCTTTTCGGCCGCCGGCTTCATCAGGGTGCAATGGAACGGAGCGCTGACCGGCAACTGGACTGCACGCTTGGCGCCGGCCGCCTTGGCCGCAGCCATGGCGCGCTCGACGGCACCGACATGGCCGGCAATGACGATCTGACCGGAGGAATTCAGGTTGGCGGCGGAGACGACTTCGCCCTGTGCCGATTCAGCGCACACCTTTTCGATGTCGGCCGGCTCGAGGCCGAGAATGGCAGCCATGGCCCCCACCCCGGCAGGAACGGCCTCCTGCATCACCTGGGCGCGAAACCGCACCAGCTTCACGGCGTCGGCGAACTTGATCACGCCTGCCGCCACAAGCGCGGAATACTCACCAAGACTGTGGCCCGCAACCATGGCCGGCGCAGCGCCGTTCTGTTGCTGCCAGGCGCGCCACACGGCGATGCCGGCTGTCAGCATGATGGGCTGGGTGTTGACCGTCTGGGCGATCAGCTCAGCGGGGCCTTCGGCCACCATCTGCCACAGATCCTGGCCCAGCGCTTCGGAGGCTTCGGCGAAGGTCTCGCGCACGACGGCGAGGTCGCCATAAGGCGCCATCATGCCGACCGACTGGGAGCCCTGACCGGGAAAAACGACCGCAAATTTCTTCACGTTTCAGTCCTGGAAAACAGATTCGGGAATCGGATTCGTCGTCTCAGTAGCGCACCAGCACGGCGCCCCACGTAAAACCGCCACCCACGCCCTGCAAGAGGACGGATTGTCCGCGCTGGATCCGGCCGTCACGGATCGCGGCATCCAGCGCCAGCGGGACGGATGCAGCCGAGGTGTTGCCGTGCTGATCGACGGTCACTACCACCTTAGCAGCGGGCAACTCCAGGCGCTTCGCCACGGAATTCATGATCCGGATGTTGGCCTGGTGCGGGATGAACCAGTCGAGATCGGCCTGTGGCATGTTGGCCTGCTCAAGCACTTCGATCGCCACGTCGCTCAGCAGGCGCACCGCCAGCTTGAACACGGACTGACCATCCATATACAGGAACGGCGAGCCGGCGATCTGACCAGCCGAGATGGCGCCGCTGGCGTACAGGATGTTGCTGTGGCTGCCATCGGCATGCAGGGCCGACGAAAGAATGCCTGCCTGATCCGAGGCTTCCAGCACCACGGCGCCGGCACCGTCGCCGAACAGAACACAGGTGGAGCGATCGTTCCAGTCGATCAGGCGCGACATGGTTTCGGCGCCAATCACCAGCGCACGCTTGTGGCTGCCGGAACGGATGAATTTGTCGGCGATCGTCAGCGCGTACACAAAGCCGCTGCACACCGCCTGGACGTCGAAAGCGGTGGCGCCCGCCGGCACGCCCAGCTCCGCCTGCACCAGACACGCGGTGCTGGGAAAGGTCATGTCTGGCGTGGTGGTCGCCAGCACGACCAGATCGATATCGGCAGCCGAACAACCGGCAGCCTCGAGCGCGCGCTGGGCGGCCTTGATCGACAACTGGCTGGTGGTTTCGCCGTCGGCGATATACCGCTGACGGATACCCGTGCGCTCGATGATCCAGGCGTCCGAAGTATTGATGCCGCGTGCAACCAGGTCGTCGTTACTGACGGGAGCACCCGGCACGTAGCCACCGGTGCCCGCGATACGGGAAAAGATCATGCTGATTGGGCCGCTTTGCTGTGCTCAGAGACGTATTCGTTCATGCGATGCTCGATACGCTCGATGAGGCGGTTACGGGAAGCCTCGGCCGCCCGGCGCAGCGCTTGAAGGTAGGCAAAGCTGTCGGCCGAACCGTGACTCTTGACCACCACTCCGCGCAAGCCGAGAAGACTGGCGCCATTGTACCGGCGATGGTCGACGCGGTGCTTGAAGCCCTTGAGGATCGGCATCGTCAGCAGACCCATGACCTTGGTCAGCCAGTTGCGCGTGAATTCCTCGCGCAGCGTGGTGGCGATCATCTGGGCCAGGCCTTCGGAAGCCTTGAGCGCGACGTTGCCGACAAAGCCATCACACACGACCACGTCGGTCGTGCCCTTGTAGATGTCATTGCCTTCGACGTTGCCGTAGAAATTCAAGCCGCTTTCGCGCAGCAGATCGGCCGCCTGTTTGACGACTTCGTTGCCCTTGATTTCTTCTTCGCCGATGTTGAGCAGGCCTACGGTGGGGCGTTCACGGTGTTCGAGCGCTTCGACCAGCATGGCGCCCATCAGCCCGAACTGCAGCAGATGTTCGGCCGAACAATCGACGTTGGCACCGAGGTCCAGCACATAGGTGTGGCCCTTCATCGCTGGCAGGATCGTGGCAATCGCCGGCCGATCGATGCCCGGCAGGGTCTTCAGTACAAAGCGCGAGATGGCCATCAGTGCGCCGGTATTGCCCGCCGACACGGCGGCCCCGGCCTCGCCCGACTTGACCAGATCGATCGCGACACGCATCGATGAGTCTTTCTTGACGCGCATGGCCACAGCCGGTGCGTCGTCCATTTCGACCACTTCGGTCACGTGGCGAACGATGGCGCGATCGCCAAATTGGGCCAGCGCCTGAGCGTATTTGCCTTCAAAGGCGGAAGGCAAGCCAACCAGGATGGCCCGGGCGTCGTGGTCGTCGCGCAGGAATTCGATGGCGGCCGGAAGCGTGACTGAGGGGCCATGATCGCCACCCATGCAGTCAATCGCGATGGTGATTTCCATCTCGGCTTAGCGTTGTTGCGGGGAGTTTTGATGCGTTCACCGCACAAAAAGCCACGCAGCGGCGTGCCACGTGGCTTTTTTTGCGAGTGACAGGCGAGTTATTCGCCCTTGGTCTTGAGGACCTTCTTGCCGCGGTAGAAGCCCGTCGGCGAAATGTGGTGACGCAGGTGGACTTCACCCGTGGTCGGTTCGACGGCCGTTGCCGGCGCGGTCAGAAAGTCGTGGGCGCGATGCATGCCACGCTTGGACGGGGACTTTTTATTCTGTTGAACGGCCATGATATTGCTCCTTAAAACGCTCTACTCAATCTCGCTCGGCGAGACCGAGCTGCTTTAACTTATTGTGAATCCGGCTTCCCGCGCTTGAGGCTCTTGAGAGCCGCAAACGGTGAAGCGTCTTCATCGCGCACCGCTTCGACCGGGGCATCGCATACGTCATGCACCGGCGCCAGCGGCAACGCCAGAATCAATTCTTCTTCCAACGCCTGCCGCACGTCGAAATCACGCCCGGCGTGAACCGGATCGTGACTATCGTCCTCCAGTTCATCGTCAGGCAGCGGCTCGTCGGCCGACACCAACAACAAGCGTGCATCCACGTCTACGACGTAGGGCAGCTCTTCCAGGCAGCGCTGACAGCCCAACACCAGCTCGCCGCCGGCCTGGACATGCAGGAACAGCTTTTCGCCCAGCGCGCTTTTCTCCGATTCGCCCGTCACCACATAACCCACAGGCTGGCTCGCGGTGGAGCGCAGCATGTCGATCAGGCGCGGCAACCCGGCAGCATCCACCACCCCTTCGATGCGCCCGCCACGGCGTGCGAATTCGAATGGGTCGGCGATTGTGGCCGGCGTATCGTTCTGCTGGTGCGACATAAACGGCGAATGGTATTATTTTTGGCTATCTCTGTCAAAGCCCGTCCATCGTCGTGCTTGCGTGCGGCGGCGAGTATGCCATGTCCAACAGTTCCACGCGCCAGATCGTGCTGGCTTCCACCTCGCGCTATCGTCGTGAGCTCCTCGAACGCTTCGGCCTGCCCTTCGAAACGGCCCGCCCGGACGTAGATGAGACACCTCTGCCCGGCGAGCACCCGGCCCGCACTGCGGAACGCCTAGCGCTGCAGAAGGCCCAGGCTGTCGCGGCGCAGTTTCCGAACGCGCTCGTCATCGGTAGCGACCAGGTCGCTTACCGTGGCGACGAACGGTTTGAAAAACCGGGCACGATCGAGCGCGCGATTGCTCAGCTGCGCGTCATGAGCGGCGGCACGATTGTTTTCCATACGGCGCTCTGCCTGCTGGACACCGCGAGCGGCCAGCATCAATTGGACGCCGTTCCGACCGAAGCGCGCTTCCGCAAGCTGACTGACGATGAAATCATCCGCTACGTCGAACGCGAACGCCCATTGGACGTTGCCGGCAGCGCCAAATCCGAAGGGCTTGGCATTGCTCTGCTCGAATACATGCGCGGCGACGACCCCAATGCGCTGGTCGGCTTGCCGCTGATCGCACTTGCGCGAATGCTCCAGGCGCAAGGCGTGCAGGTTCCCTGACATGGCGACCGGCACGCTCTACCTGATTCCAGTAGGCCTTGGCCCGTCGGACGTCGCCAGCACTCAGCCCGCCGGCGTCGCGGCGGTCCTCGGTAAGCTCGATTGTTTCATTGTCGAGCGCGCCAAGACCGCCCGCGCGGAGATCAAGCGCCTTGGTCATCCCGCGGCGATCCAGTCGCTCACGATCACCGAGCTACCCGAACGGCTTGATGGCCGCACTCTCGACGAATTGCTTGCTCCGGCGCGCGAGGGCCGCGACATCGGCCTGATGTCCGAAGCCGGCTGCCCCGCCGTCGCCGACCCCGGCGCGCTGGTCGTCCGGCGCGCACACGAGCGTGGAATCCGCGTTGCACCGATGGTGGGCCCCTCGTCACTGCTGCTCGGACTGATGGCGTCGGGCCTGAATGGCCAGAGCTTTGCGTTCCATGGCTACCTGCCGGTCGCCGCTGGCGAACGCACGCAACGCATCAAGCAACTCGAACGCGAATCGGCCAAGTTGCAGCGCACACAGCTTTTCATCGAAACGCCCTACCGCAACGACGCAATGTTCGACGCCCTGCTCCAGGCCTGCGAACCGAGCACGCTGCTATGCGTGGCGCGCGCACTGACGACGTCCGACGAGTGGGTCTCCACTCGCTCGATCGGCGCATGGAAGAAGTCCTCCCGGCCGGACCTCGCACGACAGCCCACAGTCTTCCTGCTCCTGGCAAGCTGACCGTGCAGCACACAAACAAAAAGGGGCATCCGCAGATGCCCCTTTCTTTTGTCCTGCCACGCGACATGGCGGGTTATTTGATACCCACGCGGCTCAATGCCTGCGTCGCACCACCTGCCACTTCCGCCCCGAAACGCTTGGCGAAACGCTCGGCAAAATTCTCACGCTGCGTGTAATCGCGCACCTCTTCGGCCTTGATTACGTCACGTGCAACGGAGTCCACCGTGCCGTAGGCATCAGCAAGACCCAGTTCGATACTCTTCGAGCCCGTCCAGAACAGGCCGGAGAACATGTCGGGCGTCTCATGCAGGCGGGCGCCGCGCCCTTTGCGGACGACATCGATGAACTGCTGGTGGATCTCTTCGAGCATGTCGTGCGCAAATTGAACCTGCTTCGGATCCTGCGGTGAGAACGGATCAAGAAAAGCCTTGTTTTCGCCAGCCGTTACCAGGCGGCGCTCGACACCCAGCTTCTCCATCGCGCCAGTAAAGCCGAATCCGTCCATGCGCACACCGATCGAACCGACGATGCTGGCCTTGTCGACGAAGATCTTGTCGGCGGCGGCGGCTACGTAATAGCCACCGGAGGCACAGATATCCTCGACCACCGCGTACAGCGGAATGTCCTTGTACTTGGCGCGCAGGCGCCGGATTTCGTCGTTGATCATGCCAGCCTGCACAGGACTGCCGCCTGGACTGTTGATTCGCAGGATCACGCCCTTGGTCCCGGCGTCCTCGAACGCCGATTGCAGGGCGAGATTCACCTGTTCTGCGTTGACTGCATCGCCAACACCAATGGCACCGTTCATCTCGACCATCGCGGTATGCGCCGCGCCGTCGCTGACTGAATCAGTGCCGTTCTGCCAGGCCCAGGTCAGGAAGAGAATGAAGCCCACGTAAGCAAAGCCGACAAGCTTGAAGAAAACACCCCAGCGGCGACGGCGGCGCGTTTCTTTGAGATTCTCGAAGGCCAGTTTTTCGAGCAGTTTGCGTTCCCAGCCGGGTTCGTTCAGATCACTCATTAGGGGGAGTCATTGATAGATAGATGGCACCGTCGCGCTCTTCCACTGCTAGCCCTTGCAGGCGGGCGCCGGTGCAAGGCCCGCCGACGCAACGCCCCGACGACGGCTCATAGAGCGCGCCATGAGTTGCGCAAACCAAGTATAAACCCGATTCATCAAAGAACTGGCCGGGCGTCCAGTCGAGCTCTACGGACACGTGGGCACAGCGGTTCAGGTAGGCGTGCGCACACCCCTCATGGCGAACCACGAAAGCCGCAGCCTCACCACGGTCGGTCGCGACAACAAACCGCACGCCATCGCCACCGTCGACCAGATCCGCAGAAGCACAAATCAGTTGTTGGTGCGCAACCATGTCCGCAGTTCGACGATGGAAGACAGGACCGCCAGCGGTTCGAGCTCAGCCAGTTCGGCGGCAGGATGCGCCCCCTGCGTCAGGCCCAGGGCGTACGTGCCAGCGTTGCGAGCCATCTGTAGATCATGCGTCGTGTCGCCGATCATGAGCGTGCGTCCGGGCTCAACGAAGAGGACATCCATCAATTCGAGCAACATCTGCGGATGCGGCTTGGAAAAAGTCTCGTCGGCACAGCGCGTCGCATGAAAGAGCGACTGCAAGCCGGTGTGCGTCAGCACACGATCGAGCCCTCGCCGCGCCTTGCCGGTCGCAATGGCAAGGTTGTAGCCCGCATCGCGCAATTCGGCCAACAGCTCCGGCACACCGACGAAGAGTTCGGACTCGATGTCCTGCCCAAGATAGTGATGGCGATAGCGATCGGCCAGGCGCGAATGGTCGGCCAGCGGCAACTGGGGCGCGATGTAATGAATGGCTTCGGCCAAGCCAAGCCCGATCACGTGATTGGCCTGCTCAACCGTCGGCACAGTCAGCGACAGATCGCGACAGGCAGCCTGCAGCGACCGTGCGATGAGCGAGGTCGAATCCATCAGCGTGCCGTCCCAGTCGAACACGATCAGGTCGAAGCGGCGATCCCTCTCATTCATGCGTTGCGTGGTCCTTCTTGGTGAAATCGCTGCGCTGCTGCGCATCGACCCGGGCGACGAAGTCCTGCAATTGTGCCGGCAACGGCGCAGTCAGTTCCAGCGTCTGACCACTGACCGGATGGGCAAAGCGCAGGATGGCCGCGTGCAGGAACATGCGGGGCAAGCCTTCCTTGACCAGTGCCTTGTTGAGCGCAAAGTCACCATACTTGTCGTCACCCAACAGTGGAAAGCCGAGCGACTGCAGGTGCACGCGGATCTGGTGCGTTCGGCCGGTCTTGAGCTCGACTTCCAGAAGACTGTACGACTCCCAACGCTTGAGCAGACGCACGATGCTGTGCGCCGGCTTGCCGTCTTCGCTGGCCACCACGCGGCGTTCGCCGTCCTCCGTCAGGTATTTGTGCAGAGCGAGCTTCACATGCTGCATCGGATTGATCCAGCGCCCCGCCACCATGGTCAGGTAGCGCTTCTCGATCTTCCCGGCGCGCATCTGGTCCTGCACGGCGTTGAGTGCGGAGCGGCGCTTACCGACGATGAGCAGGCCCGAAGTCTCGCGGTCCAGCCGATGCGCCAGTTCCAGAAACTTCGCGGTCGGCCGTTGCTGACGCAATTGCTCGATGACACCAAAACTCACACCACTGCCGCCATGCACTGCGAGACCCGCCGGCTTGTTGATCACCAACAGGGCCTCGTCCTCGAAAACCACTTCCAGCGGGGTGGCCAAGGCGGAGCGGGGAATCGCCGTCGGCTGCCGTTCGGCTACCCTTACGGGCGGGATACGTACCTCGTCACCCGCCGCCAGACGGTATGTCTGGGCCACCCGCCCGCCGTTCACCCGCACCTCGCCCGAACGCAGGATGCGGTAGATGTGGCTCTTGGGCACGCCCTTACATTCGCGAAGGAGGAAGTTGTCGATCCGCTGCCCGGCATCTTCTTCGCCGATGCTCACTTTGCGAACGGTCGCTGTGCTGCGGGATTCCGCCGGATGGGCTTTGCCTATAGTCATGTTTTTCCAATATACTGCGGCAGTTGTCCAGGCTCTGAGTCCTTGGCGTTATCCGCGCGGTCTGCCGTGCATGAGAGCGTCACCGGTCCGGGATTTCCAGTCAGCTGGTCACGAGCGTTGCAGGCCGTCGAACGCGGTATTCCCGTTCCGCCGCACATATGCGCTCCAGACCGTGCCAATGCAGTGCGCCCCTCAGGTCGATTCTTCCCCGAGCGCGAGGCCCACGGCAAGACGATCCGGCCCCGGTCACCGCCCTCGCCGCACCTGCTTGTTCCGCGCGCGGAATCACGTCATTCGATAACGACCTCGGTCAGTCGCCGGCAACGCACGCCGCTCCCGCATCCGCATCCGGATGGGGCCGCGATGGTAATACGAAACCAATTTGATCGACACCATTTAGCGCGCGAACGCAGATATTGCCGCCTTGGAACGCCGGCCTGGATGCCTGGCTCCAAGGTGTAAGAAGACTCACTGAACCCTGTTTTCACTCTGCCCCACGGACTCGATGCCAACCCGGACTCCGACAAGCTGACTGAATGCGCCGCCTCACATACCCCGAGGCGGCAAGGATTCTGTGCGCCCCGTGTTTCGCGCGCGGGAGAAGAACTACATGAAGCGCATGCTTTTCAACGCGACGCAGGCCGAAGAACTGCGCGTCGCAATCGTAGATGGTCAGAAATTGATCGATCTCGATATCGAATCGGCCACCAAGGAACAACGCAAGAGCAACATCTACAAGGGCGTGATCACGCGCATCGAGCCCAGCCTCGAAGCCGCGTTCATCGACTATGGCGCAGAGCGTCATGGCTTCCTGCCCTTCAAGGAAATCTCCCGCGCCTATTTCAAGGAAGGTGTCGACGCCTCGCGCGCCACCATCAAGGAAGCCCTGCGCGAAGGCCAGGAGCTCATCGTCCAGGTTGAAAAGGACGAGCGCGGCAACAAGGGCGCCGCATTGACGACCTTCGTCTCGCTGGCCGGCCGCTATCTGGTGCTGATGCCCAACAACCCGCGCGGCGGCGGTGTTTCGCGCCGCGTCGAAGGCGACGAGCGCGCCGAACTGCGCGAAGTGCTCGACGCGCTGGAAGTCCCCTCCGGCATGAGCATGATCGCCCGTACCGCGGCCATCGGCCATTCCGCCGACGAGCTGCAATGGGACCTGAACTACCTGCTTCAACTGTGGCGTGCCATCGAAGGCGCGGCACAGGCGCAGACCGGCGCTTTCCTGATCTACCAGGAAGGCAGCCTCGTCATTCGCGCCATCCGCGATTACTTCCAGCCTGACATCGGCGAAATCCTCATCGACACCGACGAGATCTTCGAGCAGGCCCAGCAATTCATGTCGCATGTGATGCCGGGCACTGCGAACCGCGTCAAGCGCTACCGCGACGACGTCCCGCTGTTCTCGCGATTCCAGATCGAGCACCAGATCGAATCGGCCTACTCACGCCAGGTGAATCTGCCCTCCGGCGGCGCCATCGTCATCGACCACACCGAAGCACTGGTGTCGATCGACGTGAACTCCGGCCGTGCCACGCGCGGCTCGGACATCGAAGACACGGCCACTCGCACCAACCTCGAAGCCGCCGACGAAATCGCCCGTCAGTTGCGCCTGCGCGACCTGGGTGGGCTGATCGTCATCGACTTCATCGACATGGAAAACCCACGCAATCAGCGCGAAGTCGAAAACCGCCTGCGCGACGCGCTGCGCTATGACCGCGCCCGCGTGCAGACCGGCAAGATCAGCCGCTTCGGCCTGCTCGAACTATCGCGCCAGCGTCTGCGCCCGGCATTGGCCGAGACCAGCTATATCACCTGCCCGCGTTGCACGGGCACCGGCCATATCCGCTCGACGGAATCGGCCGCGCTGCACATCGTCCGCATCCTTGAAGAAGAAGCGATGAAGGAAAACACGGGCGCCGTGCACTGTCAGGTGCCGGTCGACGTGGCCACCTTCCTGCTCAACGAAAAACGCGACGACATCGCCAAGATCGAGCTGCGCCACAAGGTCAACCTGCTGATCGTCCCGAACCGCCACCTCGAAACGCCGGCGCACGAGATCATCCGCCTGCGCCACGACCAGCTCAACCAGGACGAGACGGCAATCCCCAGCTATCGCATGGCCACGACACCGGCCAACGCGACTTACGTGCCGCCCTCGGCCAACCTGGAAAAACCCGCAAAGGCCCCGGAAGCCGCCATCAAAGGCATCACGCCTGCGCAGCCTGCACCGGTGGCGGCAGCACCGTCCAAGGCCGAGGCCGCCCCGTCCAAGGGCTTCTTCCAACGCATCATGGAATGGCTGCGCGGCGAACCGGCACAAGCGGCTCAGGCACCCGCCGCACCAGCCAAGGGCAACGGCAACGGCCGTCGTGACGGCCAGCGTCGCCGCGACGGCGAACGCGGCGAGCGCAAGCAACGTGGCGAGCGCGGTGAAGGCCAGGGCCGTCGCGAAGCCCAAGCCCAGCAGGGCCAGAATCGTCGCGACGAACAGCGTCAGGAGCGTCCGCAACGCGAAGAGCGCCAGAGCCGCGAAGAACGTGGTGAGCGCAATCGGAACGAAGCTCGCCAGGCCAGCACCGAACAGCGCGAACGTAAGGAAAAGCAGCCGCGTCAGGAACGCCCTGAAGTTGCCGCAGCCGCCGAAGGCGCCCAGCAACAACAGAAGCCGCAGCGCGAACGCCGCGAGCGCCAGCCGCGTGAAAGCCGCGAGGCGCGCGAAGCCCGCGAGGAAGCGCTGGCCGTGCAAGCCGTGGTTGCCGTCAATGAAGGCGCCGCCGAGCAAGAAACCACCGCCGGCGTCGAAACCGTGGCAGGCGAGCAACGCGAAGGCAGCGGCCGTCGCCGCAACCGTCGCGGCCGTGGTCGTGGCCGTGGCGAAAACGCAGCGGCAACGGCAGAGGGTGTCGTCGAGTCTGGCGCAGAGGGCGTCGAGGCAGAAGGCATTGCTGCAGAAGTCCAATCCACGCCGGCAGCTGCCACCGCCGCTGTGGAAATCGCGCACGGCGAGACCGTGAGCGCTGTCGAACAACCGGCAGTGGTCACCGAAGCAGTCGCAACGGAAACCACCGCCGAACTGCAACGCGAGGCCGCTGTGGCCAGCGTCGAAACCGTTCGCGAAGCGCCGCCTGTCGCTGACGCAGTTCCGGTCCCAGCAGCCCATGAGCCGGCTCCGGTCACCGAACCGGCGCCTACGGCAGATCTGGTGTTTGCTCCTGCCGTTGAAACGCCGATGCCGACGGTAGCAGTCGAAGGGGCGCCCGCCACGGAAGTCGCTGCCGAACCGGCACCGGTTGAACCCGTTCCGGCCGTCGTGGCAGAAACCGCTCCGGCCTTGCCTGAAGAGGCTCCGGTCGCCCCGGCGGCAGTCGCTCCGGCAGCGTTCGATCTGCAAGCCATCCTGGCCCAAAGCAGCCTTGAGATGGTCGAAACCGTGCCCGGCACGGCCAAGGCGCCCGTTATCGCTGAAGAGACACCGGCTCCGCGCCCGGCTCGCCGTCGCTCTCGTCCGGCGGCCGCAGCCAGCGAAGAACCGTTGCAGCAAGTCGAAACGCGCAACTGATCGCACTACATGTCCGCGCGGAGCGGACAGCGGCCGGAAGGTCGCTTCGATGCTCCGCGTGACACGCGAAAAAAAGCCGCCTCGTTCTCACGTGGCGGCTTTTTGTTGCCCGGTCGGCAAGGTCCTTAGTCGGCGTCGGTATCGATCTGGGAGACGAGTCGCTGCGGACGCAGCGCGCCGCCTTCGTCGATCACGCCCGTTCCAATGAAGCGCTCGCCGTACACGCGCACGGGGCCACGCGCGTCGATCGGCGCACGCAACGCCTGTCCGTGGCCGAAACGTGTCGCGAGCGCGGGCTCCAGATCGATGCGCGGCAGATGCGCAAGTAAGCTATCGACGGGGCGCAGAACGTTGCTTCGTGCGCTCTCCTCGATCGCCAGCAAGCCTTCAAGCGTGTATGCGTCAGCCACATCGAGGCCACCACTCTGCGTGCGCCTCAGCGCGGTCAGGTGTGCGCCACATGCAAGCGCAGCGCCGATGTCCGCGGCCAGCGTGCGAATGTACGTGCCCTTCGAGCAATGCACGACGATATCGATCTGCGAACCCGCGACGCGGCGTACGTCGAGCGCATGGATTGTGATCTCACGGGCGGGTCGTTCGATGTGGATGCCCTGCCGTGCGTACTCGTACAGCGGCTTGCCCTCGTATTTCAGTGCGGAATACATCGGCGGCACCTGGCTGATGGGGCCGATGAAGCGCGCACACACAGCGCGGATGGCTGCTTCGTCCACCGTCACCGGCCGGGTGTCGAGCACTTCCCCTTCGGCGTCACCCGTCGTGGTGGTCACACCAAGCTGAAGCGTAGCTTCGTAGGTCTTGTCCGAATCCAGCAGCAGATTCGAGAATTTGGTCGCCTCGCCGAACAGCACCGGCAACAGGCCTGTCGCCAGCGGATCGAGCGTACCCGTGTGGCCCGCCTTGGCGGCCTGGAAGACGCGACGCGCCTTCTGGAGTGCGTCGTTGGAACTCAAACCGCGCGGCTTGTCGAGCAGCAGAACGCCGTCGACCTGCTGCCAGCGGCGGCGCATGGAAGCTTTACTCATGGAGATAGGATCAGGCGTCCCAATCGTCGCATCGATCACTGGCGACCGCCAGCAACGAACGCGGGCGATCAGTCTTTCTTGCCGGTGTTCTGCAGATCAGGATCGGGTGCCGCTTCTTCTTCGACAGACGAAGTCTCCAGCGCCTTGTCGATCAGCGCCGACAGGTGCGAACCGCGCTCCACCGATTCGTCATAAACGAAATGCAGTTCAGGCGTGGTGTGAATGCGCACGCGGCGACCCAGCTCGCGGCGCAGGAATCCACTGGCGCGGCGCAGGCCAATCAGAATCTCGTCCAGTCCCTCACGCCCTTTCATGGACGTAAAGAACACCTTTGCGTGGGCGTAGTCAGCGCTGATCTCGACGTCGGTCAACGTAATAAAGCCGACACGCGGATCCTTCACTTCAAGCCGGATGAGTTCGGCGAGTTCTCGACGGATCTGCTCGGTCACGCGCGAGCTGCGCGAATAATCTTTTGGCATGGTGTTGCTCCAGGCGGCACAACGAGGGCGCCGCACAATGCTTCTTGCAAAAACCACAAAGCGCACCGGGCGGATGCCGTGGTGCGCTTCGCGGGTAATCCGGGCGGACCGGCGAGCGCCGGCCCACGCGCGAGCGGTGCTTTACAGCGTGCGCGCGATTTCCTGGATTTCGTACACTTCCAACCGGTCGCTTTCCTGGATGTCGTTGTAGTTCTTCAGCGACAAACCACACTCAAAGCCGGCTCGCACTTCCTTGACATCATCCTTGAAGCGCTTGAGCGAATCGAGTTCGCCCGTAAAGACGACCATGTTGTCGCGGATGAGGCGCACCAGCGAGTTGCGGCGCACGACACCGTCGAGCACGTAACAACCGGCGATCGCGCCGACCTTCGAGATGCGGAAGATCTGGCGGATTTCGACTTCGCCGATGACCTGTTCGCGTTTCTCCGGAGCCAGCATCCCCGACAAGGCCGCCTTGATCTCATCGACCGCGTCGTAGATGATATTGTAGTAACGGATATCGACGTCGAACGATTCGGCCAGCTTGCGCGCACCCGCATCGGCACGCGTGTTGAAGCCGATGATCACTGCACCGGAAGCCTGCGCCAGGTTGACGTCGGTTTCGGTGATGGCGCCCACGGCACCGTGGATGACATTGACGCGAACTTCGTCCGTCGACAGCTTGAGCAGCGACTGCACCAGCGCCTCTTGCGAGCCCTGAACGTCGGCCTTGACGATGAGGGGCAGCGTCTTGACCTCGCCGTCCTTCATCTGGTCGAACACGTTCTCGAGCTTGGCGGCTTGCTGCTTGGCCAGCTTCACGTCGCGGAACTTGCCTTGGCGGAACAGCGCGATTTCGCGCGCACGGCGCTCATCCGACAGCGCCATGACTTCGTCACCGGCTCCCGGCACGTCCGAGAGGCCCAGCACTTCGACCGGAATCGACGGACCGGCTTCGGCGATCTGCTTGCCGTTTTCGTCCAGCATCGCGCGGATGCGGCCGAACGTCGCACCGGCCAGGATCACGTCGCCACGACGCAACGTGCCGGACTGAACCAGCAGCGTGCACACCGGACCACGGCCCTTGTCCAGGCGAGCTTCGATGACGATACCCTTGGCAGGCGCTTCCACCGGAGCCTTCAGCTCCAGCACTTCGGCTTGCAGCAGGATCGCGTCGAGCAGCGCATCGACGCCTGTCCCGGCCTTGGCTGACACCGGCATGAACATGGCGTCGCCGCCATATTCTTCGGGGATCACGCCTTCGGCAACCAGCTCCTGCTTGACGCGGTCCGGGTTGGCTTCGGGCTTGTCGATCTTGTTGATCGCCACAACGATGGGCACGTTGGCCGCCTTGGCGTGGTGGATGGCTTCACGCGTCTGCGGCATCACGCCGTCGTCGGCGGCAACCACCAGCACCACGATGTCAGTCGCTTGCGCACCGCGAGCACGCATGGCCGTAAAGGCCTCGTGACCCGGGGTGTCGAGGAAGGTGATGATGCCTTTCTCCGTCTCGACGTGGTACGCGCCAATGTGCTGCGTAATGCCGCCGGCTTCGCCCGCCGCCACCTTGGTGCGACGAATGTAGTCCAGCAGCGAGGTCTTGCCGTGGTCGACGTGACCCGGGGTGTCGAGGAAGGTGATGATGCCTTTCTCCGTCTCGACGTGGTACGCGCCAATGTGCTGCGTAATGCCGCCGGCTTCGCCCGCCGCCACCTTGGTGCGACGAATGTAGTCCAGCAGCGAGGTCTTGCCGTGGTCGACGTGGCCCATGACGGTGACGACCGGCGCACGCGGGAGTTCTTCGACATCCTTTTGTGCGGACTCATCGAGGAAGGCTTCCGGATCGTCCAGCTTCGCGGCGACCGCAGTGTGGCCCATTTCTTCCACCACGATCATGGCGGTTTCCTGGTCCAGCACCTGGTTGATGGTGACCATCTGGCCCAGCATCATCATCTTCTTGATGACCTCGGTCGCCTTCACCGACATCTTGTGGGCGAGGTCCGCCACGGAGATGGTTTCCGGCACGTGCACTTCACGCACCACCGGTTCGGTCGGCGCCTGGAAGCTGGAACCGCTGTCTTGCTGACGGCCATGACGACCGCCGGCGCGCGGGCCCGAACGCCAGTTGCCCGTGCCACCGCCCGCGTCACCACGGGTCTTGATGGTACGGCGCTTGGAGTTTTCGTCCTGGAAGGAACCGCCGGTCTTCTCCTTGCCGGCGACTGCCTTCTTGGCGCCCTTGTCTTCCGTCTTGGCAGGCTTGTGCAGGGTGCCGCTCTTGCCGGGCGCACCGGCGGAGGCTTCCTTGCGGGCGGCATCGGCAGCGGCCTTGGCACGGGCGGCTTCTTCAGCAACCTTGCGAGCCTCTTCCGCAGCCTTACGGGCGGCGTCGCGCTCTTGCTTGGCGCGCAGATCGGCTTCTTGCAGCTCACGCAGCTTGGCCTGGCGACGAGCTTCTTCTTCGCGTCGCTTGATGTCGCGTTCGGTCAGGAACGAACGGGGGCCAGAGGGCGATGCCGCAGCGGCTTCGGTCGCATCTTCGGCGACGGATTCGACTTCGGGCTCCGGCTCGGGCACGGGCTCAGGTTCGGGCGCGGCTTCAACAACCGGCTCGGGTTCGGGTTCCGGCTGCGGTTCGGGTTCAGGCTCGACAATGACTTCAGCAACCGGTTCGGGTTCGACAGCCAGCACTTCGGGCTCGGCGACCACAGCCTCTTCAACGACCGGCTCGGGAGCAACCACCTGGATGGGTTCCTCGACGACATCCGGTGCGGCGACCAGCGCTTCTTCTTGCCCTTCGCTCGCCAGCACGCCCTCGTCCGCCGTGTCATCACGCTTGACGAAGGTGCGCTTCTTGCGCACTTCGACCTGGATGGTGCGGGCTCGGCCCGTGGAGTCGGATGCCTTGATCTCGCTGGTCTGCTTGCGCGTCAGCGTGATCTTGGATTTGCCCGCCGTCTCGCCATGCGAGCGGCGCAGGTAGTCAAGCAGGCGCGCCTTATCCTGCTCGCTCACAGCATCCTTTTCTCCGGCCTTGGCGACGCCAGCCTTCTGGAACTGTTCAAGCAGCACAGGTGCCGGCATTTTCAGTTCGGTGGCGAAATCCGCCACGCTCATTTGCGCCATACTTAACTTCTCCCTGCTTACTCGAACCAGTGCGCGCGCGCCTTGGTGATCAATTCTTTGGCCGCGTCTTCAGACAGCTCGGCCAGCTCCATCAACTCGTCCACTGCCAGATCGGCCAAGTCGTCGCGGGTCTTGATACCACCGCTGGCCAATTTGGCTGCCAGTTGCTTGTCCATACCTTCGAGGCTGAGCAGATCGTCAGCGACGTTTTCAAGCTGCTCCTCGGAGACGATCGCTTCGGTCAGCAGCACATTGCGTGCACGCTGGCGCAGCTCGTTGACCGTTTCTTCGTCGAAGGCTTCGATCTCGAGCATTTCGGCCAGCGGCACGTAGGCCACTTCCTCCAGCGACGAGAAACCCTCTTCGATCAGGATGTCGGCAACTTCTTCATCCACGTCCAGCCTTTCGCAGAACAGGGCACGCAGACGGCCACGTTCTTCTTCGCCCTTGGCGACGGCGTCGGTCTCGGTCATCAGATTGATGGTCCAGCCCGTCAGCTCGGATGCGAGCTTGACGTTCTGACCGCCGCGGCCGATGGCCATTGCCAGATTGCTCTCGTCGACCACGACGTCCATGCTGTGCGCTTCTTCGTCGACCACCAGCGAACTCACTTCGGCCGGTGCCAACGCTGCGATCACGAACTGCGCCGGATCTGCATTCCACAACACGATATCGACGTTCTCGCCGCCCAATTCGTTACGTACGGCGGTGACGCGCGAACCGCGCAGGCCGACGCAGGTGCCGATCGGGTCGATGCGCGGATCGTTGGCCTTGACGGCAATCTTGGCGCGCAGGCCCGGATCGCGAGCGGCTGCCTTGATTTCGAGAAGACCGTCTTCGATCTCGGGCACTTCAAGCTCAAACAACTTCGAGATGAACTCCGGCGCGCTACGCGACAGGATCAGTTGCGGACCACGCGCACTGCGATCGATGCGCAGCAGATATGCGCGCACACGGTCGCCGACGCGCAGGTTTTCCTTCGGGATCTGCTGATCGCGCGGCAGGAGCGCTTCGAGGCGGCCCACTTCGACCACGGCATTGCCGCGTTCGACACGCTTCACGCTGCCGGTGACGAGGTGTTCCTTGCGATCGAGGAAGTCATTCAGGATCTGCTCGCGCTCAGCGTCGCGGATCTTTTGCAGAATGACCTGTTTGGCTGCCTGCGCACCGATGCGACCGAAGTCGATCGGTTCGAGCGGCTCTTCAACGTATTCACCGACCTGGATGTCGGCGAACTGGTCACGCGCATCGATCAAGCCCATTTGTGCTTCGTCGTTCTCGACTTCAGCGTCGGGCAGCACAAGCCAGCGGCGGAACGACTCATAGTCGCCCGTCTCGCGGTCGATGGACACACGCACGTCGGCGTCGTCATGGATGCGCTTCTTGGTCGCCGAGGCCAATGCCTGTTCGAGGGCCGTGAAGACGATGTCCTTAGCGACGTTTTTCTCGCGCGCCAGTGCGTCCACAAGCAGCAGAATATCGCGGCTCATTGTTTGAAAACTCCCGAAATCGCTTAATCGAATTTCGGCACGAGGCGTGCCTTTTCTATCTGATCGAGGGCGAAGCTGACCTCGCCCTTGTCGGTCGTCATGACCACCGCACCGTCGCGCACACCCACCAGCGTGCCGGCGAAGTTGCGCTGATTACCCACGGGAATGCGGATACGAACCTGGGCATCCTGGCCGGCGAAGCGCTCGAAATCTGCTGCCTTCTTGAGCGGACGATCGAGCCCCGGCGAGGACACTTCAAGTCGGTCGTAGTCGACGCCTTCTACCTCGAACACACGCTGCAGGTGATTGCTCACCGTGGCGCAGTCGTCCACGTTGATGCCCCGGTCGATGTCAATGAAGACACGAAGCAAGCGCCCCTTGGGCGACAGCTCCAGATCGACCAGTTCGTAACCCAGGCCGGTCACGGCACTGTCTACGATTGCTTCGACGTTGTTCAAGAATGTCATTTGCGCGCTACAAATAAAAAATGGGCATAACGCCCATCCCGACCCGCCAAAAACGGCTGCCTGTTTCAGGTTCCGTCAGCAGACTTACCAACGAATCAACGAGATGATAACACGCTGACGCCTGCTCAGTAAATGCGCACGCGCGCCTCAGACGGGCGGGGACGGCATGTAGCCGCCCTCTTCGCCCGTCCGGGCAGGTGTCGTCGAAGATTCAGCGGCCAGCGCGCGGAGCGCGGGGCGCCCTGGGTGCCCTGGGCGCTTTCGGTGTCTTGGGAGCGTCCGCCGCCTTGGGAGTGCGATGCGGGCGCGTGGAGCGCGGCCCCTTCGGCGTGCGGCGATCACCGGGGCGCTGCTGCTTCTTGGGCAATACCTTGCCGCCCAGCGCAGCCACGCCTTCGGGACTCATTTCTTCGTACATGCCGCGCTTGAGTCGGCGCGGCAATTCCGCGGCGCCATAGCGCACGCGGATCAGGCGGCTCACCATCTGGCCGACAGATTCGAACATACGGCGCACTTCGCGGTTACGGCCTTCCGAAATCGTCACGCGATACCAGTGGTTGGCGCCTTCGCCACCTTCATCGCGAAGGCTATTGAAACGGGCGGTACCGTCTTCGAGCTGAATGCCCTCGGTCAGGCTCTTGGCCTGCTCTTCGGTCAGTTCCCCCATGATGCGCACCGCGTATTCGCGCTCGAGTTCATAACGCGGATGCATCAGACGGTTGGCCAGATCACCGCTGTCGGTGAACAACAGCAGCCCGCTGGTATTGAAGTCCAGGCGCCCGATGGCGATCCAGCGTCCGCGACGCAGTGCGGGCAAGCGATCGAATACGCTGGGGCGACCTTCCGGGTCGTCGCGCGAGACGATTTCGCCTTCGGGCTTGTGATACACGAGCACGCGGGCGGCGCGCTCGGCAAAGCGCAGATTAACGAGCTTGCCATTGACCTTTACCCGGTCGCCTGCGCTGACTTTCTGACCAAGGAAGGCCGGCAAGCCATTTACGCTCACGCGACCGGCAACGATCCAGTCTTCGATCTCGCGGCGCGACGCCACCCCCGCTTCGGCCAGCTTTTTCTGGATGCGCTCGGCTACGCTGCCGTCGTCCTTGCCATTGGCGCCACCACCCTTGGCATTGCGACCGCGGCCCGCAGTGCCATCATCGGCATCGGATTCCGCCGCAACCGCACCGGGCTGCATGTCATCGCCGTCGTCGAATTCGTCGTCGTAGCGCGGTTCAAGATCGATCAGACCAAAATCGGCCTGGGTTTCACCATTCGGTACGCGCGGACGGCGCGGACCGTTATTCTTCTGCGCCGCGCTCCTCGGGCGGCTCGTCGCCGGCCTCGGGGTGCTCGGGCGCGGACCGCTCGGGCGATCCGACCGGCGCTGGGAGTTCCCGCGCGCCTTCGACGGAGGGCGCTTCGGTGTTTTGTGCTGTGTCGACAAGGTCCAGGACTCCTTCAATCTCGGTCAACGGCGGCAGCTCGGTGAGACTGCGCAAACCAAGATCGTCGAGAAATTTTTTGGTCGTAGCGTAGAGGGCCGGACGGCCCGGGGTGTCGCGGTAACCGACTGTGTCGATCCAACCGCGCCCTTCCAGCAGCTTGATGATCTGGCTGGAAACGGCGACACCGCGAATGTCTTCGATGTCGCCTCGTGTGACGGGCTGGCGATAAACCACGATCGCCAGCGTCTCCATGACTGCGCGAGAATAACGCGGAGCACGGGTTTCCTTCAACCGGTCCAGATAAATTTGCAGCTCGGGCCGCGTGCGAAAACGCCATCCGGACGCCAGCCGCACCAACTCCACCGACTTGCCCTGCCAGTCGCGCTGCACATCCGCCAGCAGCCGGTTTACCAATTCTGCGCCGAGATCGGGTTCAAACATGCGGCGCAGTTCACCGGTACTCATCGGATCGGTTGCCGACAACAGGGCGGCCTCGAGCACCTGCCGCGCCAGCGCCACATCGATACCGGCTTCGGCATCCCCCAATGGCGCGAGCGCCCCACCCTCTTCGGCAGGAATGATCTCGTCGTCGGTGCTCAGGTCGTTGGCGGCTTCGTCGGGATGCAGCGGGATGACGTTATCATCCTGCATCGTTGGATTCCTGGGGAAGTCGGACATAGATTTGTTCCATCGGCGCGTTCTGCGTAATGTTGATCAGGCGCTCCTTGCACAACTCCAACACCGCAAGAAAGCCCACCACCAGACTCGACACGCCGTGCGACAGGTCGAACAGTTCCGTAAAAGGTACGTTGTGGCGCCCCTGCAGGCCACGCAGGATCTCGGTCATGTACTCACGCACCGACAGCTCCTCGCGATGAATGCGGTGATGCTGATTCAGGCGCGCACGCCGCAGCAATCCGAGCCATGCGTGTTGCAGATCCGCCAGGCTCACATCGGGTAGTCGCTCCACGGCCACGGTCGCAATGTGCACCGCCGTCCACTCATAGTCGCGCTCCACGCGCGGCAGCACCGCGAGATTCTGTGCCCCGCGCTTGATGCGCTCGTACTCCATCAAGCGTCGGACCAGTTCGGCACGGGGGTCCTCCGCCTCGGCGTCGTCGCCCTTCTCCTTGGGCGGACGCGGCAGCAGCATGCGCGACTTGATGTCCAGCAGCATCGCCGCCATGAGCAAGTATTCAGCCGCCAACTCCAGATTGCTCGCCCGCATCGCCTCGACGTACTGCAAATACTGCGCCGTCAACGGTGCCATCGGGATGTCGAGCACGTTCAGGTTGGCGCGCCGGATCAGGTACAGCAGCAGGTCGAGCGGACCTTCAAAGGTATCGAGGAACACCTCCAGCGCGTCCGGCGGAATGTACAGATCCGTCGGCATCTCCACCATCGGCTCGCCGTAGATGCGCGCGAGCGGATGCGCCTCGTCGACGACAAGGGCGGGTTGTCCTTGGTGGACGAGGTCAACAAATGGGCTGGAAGATTCGTTCTGCAATTCAATGACCATGCCTTTGGGCCGGCTGACAACATCACCGCGTCAAGTCGGCGTGCGATTGTTTCACAGAACAGAGCCACGCCCTAGGCCTTAGGAGAGTCGTCCCTTCCATGCAGCCCGAATCTAATCGAGACGGGCGCGCTGATCCGGCTTGTCTGCTAAGCGCGGCCATCCCTCTTCAGGAAAGCGAGGACGATCCTCAGGAAAGCGTCTCCAAAAAAAAGATAATACGACGATCAGCGTCCTTCGGGCGTGCCTTATTCTGTGGCACTACCGCCCTGCCCAAGACTTGAATGCCCGCACCGCTATCCCCGGACCTCGTCCAGCTTGGCCAACTCATATTGCTTGGCAAGCAACTTATACAGTATCTCCTGATACTTCAAATCTCGAGTCCTGCAATCATACTCAATCCCGGCCTCCGGAATTTCCCAGTACCAGCCGAGGTCTGTATTGACCCAGTGGATCATGCTCACGTGATAATCGAGGGAATGACGGTGAGCATGGGACGATGAAGAACGGGCACAGTGCTGGTCGTGAAGTCGCCATGACGAACAGATGCAGTCGCCCTAGGCACTTCAGGGACGACTAATTATTTCAAATATTATCCTCTAATTTGATTTTGTTTTTTATTCGCAAAAATGGCATTTCTATAAACCAATAGCTTAAACTTGCAAGCAAAACCGCCTGAATTATATTAAATGGAAACTTAAATGCCAACGGCGCACCCTTCCCAAGAAGCACCTGCTGCCACAAGTACAGACTAAATGAAATCGTTCCAATAAAAACGAAAATTTTAGCCCTAAGAATTTTCGATAGCCAGAAATTTTCAATATTAATAATTGATAGCATGAGAACCGCAGCAAGTATTGCTTCAACTGTTCTTCCGTAGGTCGCATTCCAGTAGCCTCCATAATTATTTGCAATCGAAGGCATAGCGAAGAACAAGATTACAATTGATATTGTACAGAAAATATTGGTGTGCTTTGATGAATCCATCATACTCTTTATCTTCTCTTGTTTTAACGCTGCGTAACATCCAATCAGCATGGCGTCCACACTAGTGTGCAACATCATACCTAAATAGTCACGAAGACCTGGAAATAGCACGTAGGTTGCCATACGTACAATTGGAATTAAAATGATGAGTCCAGGTAAGATTTTCTCATTTTTAAACCGGAGTAGAAAGATAAGCAGGGGCGGCCAGACCCAATAGAACTGCTCTTCGAGTGCAAGGCTCCAAAAATGGCCAAAATACCAAACACCATCAGGATGGGAGGCATGTACTTCTTTTAGGCCTAATGGGCCGGAGTAGTTCCATAAATGAAGGGCCGCAAATACTGATTGCTGCCGTGCGACATTAATGAGTCCAATCGCTGATAATAGAACGATGGCCAGAATAACAGCATAAGACGCCGGCCAAATCCTTAAGGCCCTACGGCAATAAAACCTTACGAAATCAATTTTTCCAGTATTGCCATATTCTGATATTAATATGCTTGTAATTAAGAATCCACTCAACACAAAGAATATTAAAACCCCTTGGTATCCATTGGAGAATAATTTTAGTGGCAACAACCAACCACTATACCCCCCTTGAGTTGTTTGCTGTGCATGACCAATTACGACCATCATGACTGCGAGGCATCTTAGGCCTGTTAATTCAGTAATTCTCTTCAAAATCAAATCCAAGAAGTTTCGATAGTGGACACTTGCAGGTCTGTTTGAATCAGGCAGTGAGGGCTTGCTCGTTCACACTGCGTGGGGGTGTTGTGCAACGAAGCCCCTGTTGACGGAAAACCAACCAATCCACATCCCGGTTGGCGTGGTCCACTCGCTCGAAGACCGGGCAAGGTGCCTCTCGAGCTTATCGAAGCACAATCGGGCAGCTACCTCGGCGAAGACGAGATCGTTCGGCTCTGGGACCTGTACGGCCACGCTTAAGCACCTGGCGCGCGGGGCACGAACAACTGGCGCGGCCCTCTCCCACCGCCGCGCCACGGGCTCGCCGCTTGGCGCACTCGGCGACGTTACGACTCAAATCGAGACCAGGTGCCCGATGGCGTCGTAGTCAACGGCCTTGGCTTCGCTGAACGAACGATATGCTTGGTCGACCGCTGCGGTGAAGCGTTCGCGAAACGCTTCTTCGCTGAAGCGCATTGCGTTCATTCGGCAATTCGTCGGTGTGATCTGCGCGGCAACATCCTCGAACCTGGCGACCGCCTGCTGAATGGACTCGACATTTTGGTCCGTGAAGAATATCCCCGTTGGGCGTTCGACGCCGACGGGACGAATCGTTTCGAGCGCCCCCCCCTTGCCAAAAGCGATGACCGGCGTGCCGGACGCCTGCGCTTCGACCGGTGTAATGCCAAAATCTTCCTCCGCCGCAAAAACGAAGGCTTTAGCGTCCTGCATGTACTGCCTCAGCGCCGCAAACGACTGGTAACCGAGCAGCTTCACGTTCGACCCGGCCCGCTTTGCAACCTTTTCGAAATCCGGACCTTCTCCAATGACGACCAGTTGTTTGTCGGGCATGCCGGTAAAAGCGTCGACAATCAGGTCCATTTTCTTATACGGAACCATTCTGGACGCTGCCAGGTAGAAGTCCGATTTCTTTTCTTTCAGTTCGAACCCGGTGACATTAACTGGCGGATACAGAACCTCGGCTTGGCGGCGATAACTCTTGTTGATCCGGCGCGCGATGAATTGGGAATTCGCCAGGAAGTGATCAACGCCGCTTGCAGTGCGGGTGTCCCACATGCGAATCTTGTGCAGCAGCGCGCGCGCTAGCATCGCTTTCGGACCACCATTGAGACCGGAGTCGCGCAGGTACTGGTGCTGCAGGTCCCACGCATAGCGGATCGGCGAATGCACATAACTGATATGGAGCTGATCGGGGCCGGTGAGAACCCCCTTCGATACAGCATGGCTGCTTGACAGCACCAGATCATAGGAAGACAGATCGAACTGCTCGACGGCGAGCGGCATCAAAGGTAAATAAGTACGGTATTTTGTCTTTGCGAACGGCAAACGCTGGATGAACGAGGTCTGTACCGGCTTGTTCATGATGAAGCCGCGTTCTGTCGGCGGAAGAAAGTCCACGACGGCAAAAAGGTCCGCCTCGGGAAAACACTTAAGCATTTGCTCGACCACTTTTTCGGAGCCGGCATAATTCACAAACCACTCGTGTACGATCGCAACTTTCATTGCACAACCTTTATAGAAACCGTAGATGGAGATCCTTTTTCGGCGCGCAATACCTGCCCAACAGCTATTCCGTGCAGTAAGACCAACGGATAAAGATACAAGAAATTAGAGTAAAACAAGAGGATCGAACAGACTATCGAAAATGCGGCAAAGGGCCGCGCCGTCGGCTCACCCCAGATCAGACACTGCATGGCACGCCAAAGGATGTACAGGTAATACAGCCCAAAGAACAAGAAGCCAAAAACTCCCATCCGAAACAGGAAGGTGAGAAACATGTTATCGCTGAAAAACATCCCGAGATTCTCCAATTGAACGTCAACCGGCATGCCGGTAAGCCAAAACTCTTGGGATCTCAGGAACAGCTCAACCGAAAATGCCCACTTCTCGAAGCGCACATCGTAGCCGACTAGGTACTCGCTCAGGATCACAAGGATCACGAGCAAGGACAGTAATGCCAAGTTGGTGATGCTGTATAAAATGAAGCGAGGACCCGGTCTCAGCCAGCGGGCCATCCAAAAGCATACAAGCACCGCCAAGGCGATGAAACCAGACCGCGAGCCCGTCAGAACAAATGCGACCAGGCCGCACGCAAGGCTCAAGATCCGCCACATATTCAGCCGATCGGGGCCGAAAAGATAAATGCAAAAAGAAAAGACCAGAAAGTAGGCGAAGCTGTTTGGATTCAGGAAAATTGATGCTGCACGATAGTGTCCCCAGTCATTGACGAAATACATGTCGCTGGCCAGCGATTCGATATCGAGAAGTGGGAAATTCACCACGTAGAGAAAGATCCCGAGAATAGCTGCAAAAAAGGTGATTGCCCGCATCTGTTTTGCTAGTTTTCTGGCCAAGTCAGGATCCATCAACAGGCCCAAATAGCTAGCCCCGATCCAGAAGAGCATATTCATCAGAAACGCAGTGTCTACGCCGTTCGCGATCGTGTACAGCACCACCGTGAAGAAGAACGCGGCCGGTAATGCAGCTGCGCCGCCCAGGGTCGAGCGCTGACGCGGGCTGATCCGATGCAGCGCTGCCAGCGCGGTCCAGCCGAGCACGACACAAATGAACAGATACGATACTGAGAACTGGCTCGACCCGACTGACACCTTGGTCAATAGAACCAAGGGCAGAGTCAGGATGCTCAGCGCGAGGGCGATGAGCAAGAGCTTGGGGAACGGCGCCCGAATGTCGTTATTGGTCAAGATAGACTTTCCGGGTAGATTCGACCATTTTGGCAAGCTGGAAAGGTGCTAGGTCGCACGGCGTAAAGCTTGGAGGGTGCTGCAGGGCATGCGCTAGATCGGACGGATTTTCGTTCTCGAACAACCGGACGTTGTCTCCGGTTTCCCGCTGAACCGTCGCGTTACCATACGTACGGCTTGCCACAGCGGGCAGGCGCGCCACCAGTGCCTCGATCAGGGTCAAGGGCAGGCCTTCCCAACGGCTCGGCAACACGAACACGTCCGCCGCCGTCATCAGCTTGTACACATCGGTGCGCCTTCCGAGAAACATGATGTGCCCGCTGACGCCAAGCGACGCGGCAAGAGCCTGTGTCGCCTCCAGCAAGGCGCCGTCGCCCGCAAACACAAATACCCGATCGTTTGCCGCGTTTTCGCGCTGCAATTGCGCAATTGCGTGAACAAGGACGTCGTAGCCTTTGGGAAAGTCGAATCGTGCGACTGTCAAGTAGATTTGCTTGTTGAGCGGCAGGCCTAAGCAGCGGCGCAGTGCTTCCTTGGGCCCCCGCGCCTGTTCGATCGGAGCGAAATCGATGCCGTTGTAGATCGTTGTACTGTCCACGCCATAATGCTGGAGCAGGAAGGCGCGGTCTTCCGTCGACACCGTGATGAACCTGTCGACGCGACGATAGAGGAATTTTTCCAGAACCAGCCTTGCCATGCGTCCTAGCTTGGCGCGAAGGCCGGATTGAAACTCGAATTTATGTAGGTGTACACCATGCACTGTAAACAACGATCGCGCGCGCGGCATCGAGGTGCTCAGCAGCGGACGCAAATGATGGTAGTGCACGATATCGGGACCGAATGCGTTCACGGTCCGCACTTCCGTGTCGAAGAACAGCTGGATATTCGGCATGGCCGCGAACTTCTCGCGCGCCTCACCATCTTTCCCGAAGACGCCGAACTGGACATCAGGCATCCCCCTACATAATTGGTAGATATGCTCGAGCCCGCCGCCGGTTGCGAATTTATCGGTGAGCAGCGCAACTTTCATATAATTTTCCGTAAGCCTTTCTGATTGAATCCCAGGAGTATTCCTGTTCGACCAGAGCACGGGCTTGCGCCCCCATCGGCTCGAACGCCGCGCGGTCGCGCAACACCTCCGTGAGTGCCGCGGCAAAGTCATCTGGCGTAGTGGTGGTACTGATACAGTGTTTGCCCGATTTACAGGCAATTCCCTCGAAGCTGACCGGGGTGCCCACGACGACCTGCCCCATTGCCATCGCTTCGAGAACCTTGTTCTTGATGCCGCTCCCGAACCTCAATGGCGACACGTACGCGGCTGCTTCGGCCAGGTAGGGACGCAGGTCGTCGACGAATCCGGTCACAGTCAGGCCTTTCATATTCAGACTTTGCAGCCGCTTGCACGGGCGCTGACCGACCAAATAGACATGCGGCGCCAACTCGGGCGGAATGCGCGGCAAAATTTCGTCGAGCAGGAAATATGCCGCGTCACGATTCGGTGCGTACGACATGTCTCCTGTGAAAACGATCGACGCGGTGCGCTGCACGCTCATGGGATGGAAATAGGCGATATCGACACCGTTCGGAATCGACGTGCAATGCGCCCGCGGCGCCAGCTTCTGGGCATGGCGAGCATCGACATCGGAAACGAAGACGGCCTTGCGAAATAGTGGATACAGTTCGCGCTCAAGGCGGCGATTGCGCAGCAGTTCCTCGCCGTACAACTGACGCTTGAGAAAGCCCTGTTCCGCGTCGCGACGTCGTGCCCAGAACAGAGATACTGAATCGATCGGAAACAGGATCGTTTTGGCGATTACTTCGGGAGGCAAGTGGCGCACCAGTCCAGCCATGTAGGCCGAGCTGAGGTGAATCACGTCGTAGCGATGATGATTGTTGATGATGAAGCGGCTGAACGAATCGAAATACGGCGCGAGCCTGACCAAGCCGATCGGCATGGAGGAGAACAGGTAGGCGCCTGCCTGCGCGGCGCGCGACAGCGCGGGAAGCGCCGGCATTTTGTAGAATGCCGACATTGGCGGCTCGGGATAATCCACGTCTTGCACGCACAACATGTCGGCACGAAACGACGAATTTGTTACCAGCAAGTTTGCATTGATCTTGGCAAGGCCATCCCGGTGCTCAGGATACGGATAGGATCCGGCAACGATGAGAACCTTAAGCACTGAGAATTTCCTCGTACATCAGGACGTGTTCCTGCGCCTGGCGGGCCACTGAAAAGTCCTGGGCACGACGCGCGCACGTTTCCGGACAATAACGCGACAGGCCGGCTGCCATGTCGAGAATCGCTTGAGCCAGTGAACTCACATTGCCTGGCTCGAAGCGCAGCCCCACGTCGGCACTGTCGATGATGTCCTTCGGTCCTCCAATGTCAGGAGCGATCACTGGCTTGCCGCAAGCCAGTGCCTCGATCGCTACCATGCTGAAGGATTCGTAGCGCGACGGAATGACGACAAGATCCGCGTTTCGCATGAACTGCGTCGGGTTTGGCTGGAAGCCCTTGAAATCGATGCTCAGGTTCGGAGCGCGTACCGTATCCGCGAGCGCCTCCAGCCTGGCCTTGTATTGGAAGTCCGCAGGTGAGTTCCCGTTGACGTCGCCGACCAGCTCCAGGATGAAGTGCCGGCCAGGCTGGGCGCGTGCACATGCGCCCAGCGCTTCGAGCAAGACATCCTGGCCCTTGATGTCCTGAAAACGACCCACGCAGACAAGACGGAGATCATGGCGGTTGGACGACTGGCCTGCTAGCTCGCAGTGTGGCAGGGATGTCCCGAGAAAGATCTTGCACTTTTTGTCCGCACTAAACTGCGCCGCGTCATACACGCCTGTCGATACCGCGACGACGCGCCGGACAATCAGGTCGATCATGCGCGCACGACCTCCACTTGGCCGTTCCCAATACCCATGGGTAGTCCAGACAACGGGCCTGCCAAGCATGAACAGGCGCGGAAGGATATTCACCGAATAGGCATGAACCAAGTCGAAACCAGCCAGCTCTCGGCGCAGAGTTCCTGGAAAACTCAGCAAGGGCAGGAAACGCAGCCACCGCCTTCCTCCGAGGGAAAACTGGCGGCAGGATATGCCGCGCGCTGTCGCGTGCGTGTAGAGCTTGCCGCTGCAAAACAGGACAACCTCATGCGTTTTCGACAATTCTTCGCACAGGTTCATCAGGTTCGATTCACCACCGCCGATTTCCTCGTACTCGCTGATAAAAGCCAGTTTCATCGTTCTTTCCACATTGTCTTCAGGCATGTTTTGCTGCGGTAGCGGGCAGTGTGGGCTGTACTACATACAAATAGCCGACGATGATGCTGCTACTGAAGACATGTAGCAGCACCGATGACATAGCAGCGCCGTCCGCACCAAAACGCGGTATCAGGATCAAGTTGCATACGTAACCGATCAGCAACTGGCCCCAATTCACGAGCGTAAGGATGTAAGCCCGGCTGACTTGGTAATAGATGAGCGAGATCGGGTTGATCACGATCCCAAACATATACGACACCAGCAGAATGCCGAATACCGAGGTACTGTCCCGGTATGCTTCGCCAAACATGAGCTTGATGACTAGCGGCGAAGCCAGTTCCAGTGCCAAGCACACTCCCAGCACGTACTTCGTCAGGCGGCCGGTCCGGCGTATGAAATCGCGGACGCTGTGGTCGCGGAGGAATCCGTCCATCTTCGGCATGAGGGTCGCGGTGATTGACATCGTGATCAGGGGGAACACCATCGCGAGATTCGACGCGGCCGAATACAGCCCCGTCTGGACCGGATCGCCCAGCTTTTGCAGCATAACGACGTCGATGCGCATCATCAGGATGACTGCGACCGAGGAAAGAAATATCCAGAAGCCGAGTGAATAAATCTCGCGAATATAGGCCCAATGCATGACCGGCCTGACACGCCAGCGCACCACCAGAACGATGACCAGCAATGCCGCGACAAAGAAGTAGGCATACAAGAAATACTGGAAATGTGCACTCGCGTGAAGACCAAAGGTAATGGCGAGCATGCTGACGAGACGGATGCCATGATGGGCAATGCTCAGCAGCGAATAACTGCGGAAGCGCTCCAGTCCCTGCAGGTGCGCGATGAAACTGGTTAGTATGGAATGGAACACCAACGCAAGTGCAGTACACCGGAAATACTTGACATACACACCGGTGTTGAAAAAGTACTCCGATACCATCGGCGCCGAAAACCAAATCAGGACACCTAACGCGCTGCCGGTAAGTAGCTTGAAGGTCACCAACGAATTGAGTGCCCGGTCGGTAGCGTCACGATGACGCGCCAGGAAACGGACATAGGAGGTGGAGGTACCGAAATCCGATAGCTGTGTGCAGAAGGTAAAGATGGCGACGATCAGGGCAAAATCGCCATAGCGGGCCGGACCGAGGTCACGCGACACCAGCACAGTTGCAAGAAACGCGAGCCCTTGAGCAACGATATTGCCCGTCAATACCTTAACAATATCGCGGACCGTTTGAGATTGAATTTTCGTTTTGAACATGGAAAACTAATTGCGAGGCTGGCGATCGCGAGCCTGAACGCGCAGCGCTAACGGCCTCCACCGACGTCATGACCGGTGTGCTGGAAATTTGTCGGCCCGACTATTTGACGCTGCGCAACCGCAGTGCTGCACGCAATTCCTGAATGCGTTGCGCCGTACCTGGCGTCTGTTCCGCCTCGCGGACCAGTTCCTTGAACAGTGCGCGGCCTGCTGCGAACACAAATGTCACGAACATGGTGATCAGGACAATCAGACTACGCCGGGGAGTCGATTTCTTATCGGGTATGACCGCCGGGTCCAGCACCTGGACGACAGCGCTGTCTTTGGCTTCGTCGATCTTCGCCAGCTCGACCTGCTTGGCCAAGAGTTCGAACATCGATTCGAAATATTTTACGTCGCGGAGTCTGCGTGCATATTCGAGCGCAACGCCTGGAACTTTAGCGGTCGCAATGCTGATATCGCCATTACCTGAATTAGGCGAACGCTCAACCTTGGCAAGCTCTGCACGCAAGCCAGCCAATTCCTCCTGCGCCCGCAAATACTCCGGGTTGCTGGCAGCAGCGAATGTACGCATCGCACGCAATGCTACCTCCTTGGCCGCGATGTTTGCCTTAAGGTTAGCAGCTGCTTCGATGATGCCTTGTGCCTGCCCACTTAACTGGATCAACCCGGTGCGCTCCTGGGTATTTTTCAAGGCTACCTCGGCGTTTGCCAGTGACTCCTTGGCCTGGTTCAGCTGAGTCTGAAAGAACAGACGCCTGCGACCGGCTTCCGTGACTGCGAGCGTTTGCGTGAGTCGTCGCAAGGATTCTGCATAGGCATTGGCAATGTCAGCTGCGCGCTCCGGGTTTTTGTCATTCACTTCGATGAGAATCATGCCGTCGCGTCCATTCGTGAACGTCGTGGCGTTTTTCAATGCCCTGCGGGAATCGCTGGGAAATTCTGTTTCGTAGACCTTGTCGAGTTTGAAACGCGCAATCAGTTCATCGCTGACGGTCCTGCTACTGAGCATTCCGATATACGTCTCATTAGGCGTTTTACCGCTCAGCGCGCCACCTCCAAGACCGCCTAGGGCCCCGAGTTGCCCCAGCAGCGCTGAGGCGGCTCCCGATTGTCCTTGCGGCGGCAGGATGCGTACGCTGCCGGTATAGACATTGGGCATTGCGAACGTGATTGCGGCGGCAAGCGAACCGGCCACGAGCGGTAGACCGATGAGGGAACTCTTGTGCCGAGCCAGCATAATCAGATAATCGAGGAAAAAAATCGGCTCGGAGCTCGATAGCTGGGCGTCTGCGCCCGACGAAATTACAGTTTGCATTTTATTTCCATATAACGCAGTGCGTCAGCAGGGATAAGCGTGCAGCAAGGCTGTCTTGCCAAAAGCGCTCCTAGTCTTTCAGGATTTAAAGCCAGCTGCCCCAAAGACAAATGGCCGCCGCCCCGGGGTCAGGTTTCGGTGTAAATCAACTGTCATTGCGTTTTTGGAATTCAATAAGACGCCGATATTCACATCGGCCACGCCGTCGCCGTACGTGAAGCAGAAGAGTTCTTCATTCTTGACGTGATCTTCACGCGCCGCACCGGGATCCGGTCATGGAGTTCTCGGCGGTATCCACAATTCACCCCATAGGATGACTAGATTTTCATGATGTGCCAGAGGATGGGCTTGTCGCCGATATCCGCCATAGGCTTGGGCTGACCGTCGTCTCTTCGCTGATGCGACTCCCCAGCCCCCGACCAGAATCACTGCTTTCATCTGTTTTTCCAAAAATACGAGGCTACTGAAAAGAGGCAAGCCGCCAGGCGCGTTAGTACGCCCCTTGTCCCTTGAAAACGACCCAGGCCGTACGAACAAGGATGATCAAATCGCTCCAGACGGACCAATTTTTGACGTATCGCCCATCTAGCGCGACACGATGGGCATAGCTGGTATCGCTTCGGCCACTGACCTGCCATAACCCCGTCATCCCGGGCCGAGCAGACAGGTACAGCCCCTGATGGTCACCGTAGCGCTCAAGCTCCGCCCGCACGATGGGGCGAGGACCAACGAGGCTCATATGCCCGAGAAATACGTTCCACAACTGGGGAAGTTCGTCCAGACTGGTTCTACGCAAGAACGCTCCGATTCGCGTCACACGGGGATCGTCCTTGAGCTTGAAATCACGCTCCCATTCGACCCTGCGTTCCGGATCGGTTTCGAGAATGTTGCGTAAGACTTCGGCCGAATTGGTAACCATTGTCCGGAACTTGTAGCAAGGGAACTCTTTCCCTCCCTTGCCTATCCGGAAGTGCGCAAATACGGCGGGACCGCCGTCGGCGCGGATGCGGCTGAACAGGTACAAGAACAACGGAGCAAGAAGCAGCATGATCGCGATGGATAGAGCAATATCCATCGCACGCTTCATCCACCGCGCCAGCGGCTGCGCCAGGACGTTATTGACGCGCAACATGAGAAATTCTTCGGCCAAGAAATGATTGACCGTCAGGCCGTGCAGCGGAAGCCCCCGAAAATCGGGTACCACTGCGATTTCCCTGCGCTCACGCGACAGCATGCCCACCATCCACTCGCGACGGCGAAGGCCCCCAGTGTTCATGGCGACAATCAGTTGGGCTTTTTGCGCTTCGGCGACGGACAGCGACTCGATCGCCTCGTACGGCAACACCGGCACCTGGCGATCGGCAATTTTGATGAATGCACGGGACGACACGTCTCCCGGAGGAACGACAAATGCGCTGATTCGCAGCCCCATCTGCCGTTCCGTTGCAACCGCTTTAGCAGTCTCGACAGCGTTGTTTCCGACGCCAATGATAATCGTCGGACGGGTCCAGCATCCGGCGGAGATCAGCGTTTTTCGGGCGAACCATCTAGCCAGCGGAAACAGTACGATCAGGCTTACCCAAGCCAATAGAACTGCGCCGCGAGACGTCCACACCGATCCGAAAAAGACCAGAGCGCCATTCAGCATCGCACCGCAAAGCGCAACCTTAATAACCTGAAGCGTTTCGTCCCACATCGGCATCCGACGATCGTAGTGGGCGCGATACCAAAGAACGCCGATCGCAGATAATCCAAGCAACCAGAAAACGCCGTTGCTAGGGACCGCAGCGTTCTTGACTCCTCTCGCCATGAACGCAATCCAGAGGCGTCCGATCTCCGATGCCAGCCAGATTGCCAATACATCGCCAGCGACCAAGACGGCGCGATTGACGATAGGACGATAGTGCCGGATCGATGCCTCGAACTGGGCACGCCAGTCGCGCTGCCGCAGCGTTTCCTCAGTTTCCATCACTGAGTTATTTGCAGCGATACGACCGGAAGCTAGGACGTCACCGTCTCGTACAACAGCGCTGCTCGCATTCATATGGAGTGTCCATTATGTATGGTTGAGAGATTCCCACTTCGGGACTCTCAATTACCCTCAATCCCGCAGAACCTTGATCGCCGAAACACCCAGACCGAACTGATAGAAGATCTGCGACCAGTCCTTCAGCTCCTTGATCCACGAGAACGGGTTGTAGTCTTCTGGCACGACGACGCTGTCATCAGGCATCAAGTGCGTACCGCCGAAGCTGCCGAACCAGCCGCTCTGGCGCTTGGAGATCACTGAGCCGTCCGCACGCAGCACATACGTGCTGCCGGAGTCAGCGTTGCGGGTCGGACCGCCGGCTTGTTCCAGGTAGTCATTGACTGTCTTGTTCGGCTTGTAGATGAGCGCGGTCTGCTGGTAGGTCGCGCCATAGACGCCTACGGTGGCGCCTGCGGGCGGCACGTAGTAGCGATCGCCATCCTCCAGGCGCAGTGCAGGCAAGGCCGCCAGATTGGCGTCGGGATCGAGTTCCAGCACGATGCGACCGCTGGAGCGCAGGTTGCGCATGCGCTGCAGTGTGTTGCGCTGGTTCTCCTCCTGCGCACGAACGGAAGCGAGTTCTTCAGCGGAACTGGCGCGCGCGGAACGCTGGGCGACGGAGGCCTGCAGGTCACGCTCGGCGCGGTCGATCACCTCTTCCAGACGGCGTTGCTGGTCGATGCGCACTGACTCGCGCGTGAATTCAGAACCGAACAGATAGGCACGCGACGTCAGGCCTCCTGCGCGCTTGACGACGTCCTGCAGCGTCTCGCCGGGCAGGACCTGATACACGCCGGGCACTTGCACTTCGCCTTCGACGCGTACGTAGGCCGAACGCTTGTCGACGGGTACGCGTACGTCTTTCTTCGAGAAAATGGTGATGATGTCGCCCGGCTGCAGAACGACGTTGTTCTGCTCATCTTTCTCCAGCGCCTTGGCGAGGTTGAACGGCAGCAATGTGGTATTGAGCGTCTGGCGATTGAGTCGCTCTACCACGGCATAGTCCCAGTTCACTTCATCGAGCAGGTGCTGGATGTCGTTGCGAACGGCGTCCGTGGAACGCGGGCCTGTCGAATACGCACGGCCAGCAGCGCGCTGCCAGTAGGCTTCATCGATGAGCATGGAACGATCGGGCACTACGTCGGAAACGCGCAGTCCCTGGCGCCATTCGGTGCGCAGCGGCTGCGCAACGTTGCCACGCAACGTGATGGCGTTGTCATACTTCTGGGATTGGCTGTCGATACGGACGATATCGCCGTCGCGCAACGTGCGTGAGAGCGATGAGTCGTCAAAGGCGGTGTCGCTTACCTGACGCCCCTTGATGCCGTCGAGGCGTTCGAGCAACAGACGCTTGGTGCTTGCGGTAGTGGTAATGCCGCCGGCGAAGCCGACAAGCTCGCCGATAGTGGAGTTCTTGCCCTTGAGCTCGTAAATGGCAGGCGCCTTCACTGCGCCAGATACCGCGGCCACCGGGCCAACGGGAGGAATGAAAATGACATCGCCCGATTGCAGACGTTGGTCGCTCGACTTGTCGCCCTTTAGCAGGATGTCGTACAGGTCGAGCTCGGCCACGGTCTTGTCGCCGCGACGTAGCTGGATGTGGCGCATCGACCCCATCGAAGAAGGGCCGCCGGCTGCGAACAGCGCGTTGGTGAGCGTCGACAGCGAACTGATGGTGTATAGGCCCGGGCGCTCGGCCTGCCCGACGACAAACACCTGCAGCGCACCGAGCTTGCCGAGCGAAACGTCGAGCTCGAAGTTCCGGTAATAACGGCCGACTGCGGCGGCAATGTGATCCTGCAGGTTCTGATAGCGGACACCCGCCACCTTGACGATGCCTACACGGGGAATGGAAATCGTGCCCTCGGGGCTGACGACGGAGCGCACCTCGACGTCGATCTGGCCCCAGCCACGAATGAATATTTCATCTCCCGGACCTACGATGTGGTCGGCAGGCGCAGCAACATTCTCGACCGGTGCAAAGTTGGCGGCCTTGGAAAACAGATCGCGCCCGAAGATCGGCAGCAATGAGCCCGTGGACGTCTGTACGAAACGCTGGAATTCGGTCGGGGCGGCATCGCCCGCAGGGACGGCCTTGTTGGACTCCTGCAAAGCGGGCGCCTTGTCAGCGCTCGCACCTGCATCTGGTCGCGCTACTGGCTCGGATTGGACAGGGACATTGGCAATCGTCACACGCTGCAGCGTCGTCGCATCGGGTCGAGCCAGAGCAGCGCTTGCACCTATTTCCTGCGCCGCAACCATCGAAGTCGTCAGCAGCGCACACACTGCCAGCCCCAAGCATACCCGCCAGGAGCGAACTACCAAGTTCGTCACAAAAGCACCCAGATTGCCAAAAGCAACAGATTCGAAGGGTGCGAATGATACGGGAGATACTCCTGACGCTATATGAGGAAATCGCAGCTTTACGACAGGCGGCAGAGGACAGCGCAAGAGGATTTTGTCGATATTACAGCAGGATTTTCCTTATATCTCAGACAGTTACGGCCTAGAAAAATCGTCAACAAAGACTACCCCTCAGGGCACACCGGAAAAAGCAAACCCTTTTATATCAATGCGTTAATGCGATCAAACAACAAAAAACCCACGTACTCGCTTGGCAACACGAGCACGTGGGTTTTCGTTGTCTTGGCGCAACATACCTCATTGGTTCTCATGGGAAACGGGCGCACTTCTGGCACGAGGCCTCATATCCGGCAGCCAGACGCATCCGGCGCCGCCCTGCGACATCGTCAGTATCCCAACCCCATCGCCTCACGCACGTCACGCATGGTCTCTTGAGCCAGCTTGCGGGCGCGTTCGCAGCCATCGTCCACGACTGCCCGCACCAGCCCTGGGTCGTCCAGGTACTGCTGGGCTCGCTCGCGGATCGGTTCCTGCTCCTTGATCATGGCGTCTACGATCGGTTGCTTGCATTCCAGGCAGCCGATGCCGGCCGAGCGGCAACCCTTCAGCACCCATTCCTGAGTCGGTTGATCCGAGTAGATCTGGTGGAAGTTCCACACCGGGCAACGCGTCGGCTCGCCCGGATCGGTACGACGCACGCGCGCCGGATCGGTCGGCATGGTGCGGATTTTCTTGGTGATGACTTCGGGTTCTTCGCGCAGATAAATGGTGTTGTTGTACGACTTGGACATCTTCTGTCCGTCCAGGCCGACCATGCGCGAGGCCTCCGTCAGCTTGGCTTCGGGCTCGACGAGAATCGTCTTGCCGCTGCCTTCCAGGTAGCCATACAGGCGCTCGCGATCGCTCTGGGACAGGCTCTTGGCCTCGTCCAGCAGCGCCTTGCCCTCTTCGAGCGCTTGCTTGTCGCCGTCCTGCTGGAAGCGCGTGCGCAATTGCAGGTAGAGCTTGCCGGCCTTGCCACCGAGCTTCTTGACGGCCTCTTTGGCCTTTTCCTCGAAATTCGGCTCGCGGCCATACAAATGGTTGAAGCGACGAGCCAGTTCGCGCGTGAATTCGATGTGCGGAACCTGGTCTTCGCCGACTGGCACGTGGCTGGCGCGGTAGATCAGGATGTCCGAACTCATCAACAGCGGATAGCCAAGAAAGCCGTAGGTCGACAGATCCTTGTTGGCGAGCTTTTCCTGCTGGTCCTTGTAGGTCGGCACGCGTTCGAGCCAGCCCAGCGGCGTCATCATCGACATGAGCAGGTGCAGTTCGGCGTGTTCGAGCACGCGCGACTGGATGAATACGGTCGCCTGCTTCGGATCGACGCCCGCGGCAAGCCAGTCGATGACCATTTCCCATACAGAGTCACCGATCACCGAAACGTCGTCGTACGCTGTGGTCAGCGCATGCCAGTCGGCCACAAAGAACAGGCAGGGCATTTCGCTTTGCAGCTTGACCCAGTTCTTGAGTACGCCGTGGTAGTGGCCGAGGTGCAGTCGCCCGGTGGGGCGCATGCCGGAAAGGACGCGTTCTGCGTGCATAAAAATCAGGCTCCGGTGAGCAAGGTAATGATTCGACGGAAAAACGGGATCATCGGCCACAGCACGCGATCGAGCACGCCGAAATACAGCAGCGCGATGAGAATCGGAAAACCGTATGGTTCGATGCGCGACACGGCGATGGCCTGCCGCACGGGCAACAGGCTGACGAGGATGCGGCCGCCATCGAGCGGCGGCACGGGCACGAGATTGAGCAGCGCCAGCGCAATATTGACGATGATGCCGGCCTGCGCCATGACATAAACGATCTGCGCCACCGTGCCATTGCCGCCACTATGCAGGACGGCCGAGGCAGCAAAGCCCCACACCAGCGCCTGCACGAAGTTGCTGCCCGGTCCGGCGGCAGCCACCCACAGCATGTCTTGCTTGGGATGGCGCAGGCGGCCGAAGTTGACCGGCACCGGCTTGGCCCAGCCAAAGGGCGGGAACTGCGTGCCGGTCAGCGCATTGACGGCCAGGATGCCACCCGGCACCAGCAGCGTGCCGATCGGGTCGACATGCCGCAGCGGGTTGAGCGTTATCCGCCCCGCTTCGTGCGCAGTCGGGTCTCCGAACATGCGCGCGACGTAGCCGTGCGCCGCCTCATGCAAAGTGATGGCGAGGATCACGGGCACGGCCCACAGCGCGAGCGAGACGAATGAGAATTCCATGGAGGCCAGATTCTAGTAGATGGATTCCTGCGCGCCTAATCACGCGACTCCGGAGCTGCGATCACAAGCCGAAGGGTTCGAGCGGCCCCTTGCCTTCGCGAATGATCTCAGGCGTACCATGCGTGAGGTCGACCACCGTGGTCATGTCCATGCCGCAAGCCCCTGCGTCGATCACCAGATCAATGTCGTGGCCGATGCGGGCGTCGATGTCGGACGCCTCGGTCAGCGGGTCTTCATCGCCGGGCAATAGCACGGTGGACGCAATGATCGGTTCGCCCATCTCTTCGAGCAACAGGCTCATCACCGGGTGATCGGGCACGCGCAGGCCGATGGTCTTGCGCTTGGGGTGCAGCACGCGACGCGGCAGTTCCTTGGTGCCTTCGAGGATGAACGTGTACGGGCCGGGCGTGGTGGCCTTCAGCAGACGGTACTGAGCATTGTCCACACGGGCGTAGGTAGCGATCTGCTTGAGATCGCAGCACATCAGCGTGAAGTGATGGCGCTCATCCACGCCTCGGATTCGCCGGATGCGGTCAAGCACCTTGGCGTCACCGATGTGGCCGACGAGCGAATACGACGCGTCCGTGGGCACCGCCAGCAGGCCGCCGCTGCGCAGGACTTCCGCCGCCTGATGGATGAGGCGCGGCTGCGGATTGACCGGATGGACTTCGAAATATTGGGACATCGTCTGGCTGTCGGTATGCCCCGCGGGCATGCACTGACTGATGGTGAATCCGGCATTTTACTACGTTCGCCCGCCGTCCCCGTCTGCGCGGCGGCGATGCGAGCCACGCTGCCACGCTTTCGCACAGATGGCGGACGCGGCACACTGCGCGCTCAAACAAAAATACATCGCAGCCCAACATGAGCAACACCACTTCTGCCACGGGGCAAGAGCCGCCCTTCACGCTCGTTCTGCTGCTGGCCGTCGCGGCCGGCCTCGGCGTTGCCGCGCTCTATTACAACCAGCCCATTCTCAATCTGCTCGCGGCAACCTTCGGCGCGTCGCCCTCGGCTATCGGCTGGGTGCCCACGCTGACGCAGATCGGCTATGCGGTCGGCATTCTGTTTCTGTCGCCCGCGGGCGACCGGGTGGATCGCCGCAACATGATCGTTGCCAAGGCTATCGTATTGAGCGGCTTGCTGCTGGGCATGGCCATGGCCCAGTCCCTGGTGCAGTTATGTGTGCTGAGCGTCGGCGTGGGCGTTGCCGCTTCACTGGCGCAGGATTGCGTGCCAGCGGCGGCCATGCTGGCGCCCGATGCCCGGCGCGGCAAGATCGTGGGCATGGTCATGATGGGTTTGCTGCTCGGCATTCTGCTGTCGCGTGTGGTCAGCGGCGTGGTCGGCCAGTTCCTCGGCTGGCGCATCATGTTCGCCGCTGCAGCCGTCTTGATGGCAGCACTTGCGGTGGTCGTGGCACGGCGGCTGCCGCACTTTCCGCCCAGCACCACCCTCCCCTACACGTCGCTGCTGGCGTCGCTTGGCACGCTATGGCGCCGTCACGCTGACATGCGCCGCGCGGCACTGGCGCAGTGCTTCCTGTCGGCAAGCTTCAGCGCTTTCTGGTCGACGCTGGCCGTGATGCTGCATCAACCGCCGTTCGGGCTTGGCAGTTCAGTGGCCGGCGCCTTTGGCCTCATCGGTGCTGCCGGCGCGCTGGCCGCCCCCGTCGCCGGAGGCATTTCCGACCGTCACGGCCCGGAGCGCGTAACCCGCATTGGCACGCTGCTGGTATTTGCGAGTTTCGCGTCGCTGGCCGCATGGCCCGGCAATCTGTGGTTGCTGGTGCTCGCCACCGTGGTGTTCGATCTGGGCATGCAGGCCACCCTGATCGGCCATCAGACGATCATCTACAGTCTCGACGCAGCCGCTCGCGCACGACTCAACGCGCTGCTCATCGGGGCCATGTTCGTCGGGATGGCCAGCGGTTCGGCCATCGGCAGCCAGATGCTCGACCACTTCGGATGGAGAGGTGTGTGCATGTTCTCGGCAGGCGCAGCACTCGCGGCCTTCGCCGTGCGCATGTGGCCGCACCATCGCCAGCCCAGCGCGGCCGTGGTCTGATTGAAGGATTCCGGGTCGATTGGGAATGGCTCGCATTTGTCCCCGCTCAAGTGCGGGGGGCGATGCCGTGTATAATCCCCGCCTCGCAATTCATTGATCCGACGAGGGATTTACCCTCGCCTCTGTCCCCAGGGTTCCTTTTTCACCGATGATCGATTTCATCGACGTTCATAAATCCTACGTCGTGGACGGCCGCCAGGTTCCTGCGCTCAATGGCGTCAGCCTGCGCATCGAGGCCGGCGAGGTCTTTGGCATCATCGGCCACTCCGGCGCCGGCAAATCGACGCTGGTGCGCCTGATCAACCTGCTGGAGCGCCCCGGGCGCGGCAGCGTGTTGGTTGACGGGCGCGACATGGCCGCACTGTCCTCCGCCGAACTGCGCGCCCAGCGCCAGCAGATCGGCATGATCTTCCAGCACTTCAACCTGCTGTCGAGCAAGACTGTGGCCGACAATGTGGCGTTTCCACTGCGCCTTGCGGGACGCATGACGTCCCGCGAAATCGACGAGCGCGTAGCGTTGTTGCTCGATCGAGTCGGTCTCGCAGACCAGGCCGGCAAGTATCCGGCGCAGTTGTCCGGCGGACAAAAACAGCGCGTGGGCATTGCACGCGCGCTGGCCACACGCCCCAAGATCCTGCTGTGCGACGAAGCCACGAGCGCACTCGATCCGCAGACCACGCAATCGGTACTGCAATTGCTGGCCGATATCCAGCGTGAATTCAGGCTGACCATCGTCGTCATCACGCACGAGATGGACGTGGTACGCCGCATCGCCGACCGCGTGGCCGTGCTCGATGCCGGCAAGGTGGTCGAGATGGGGCCGGTGGCCGATGTGTTCCTTCACCCGCGCCACGTCACGACACAACGCTTCGTGCAGGAAGCCGAGCACGTCGACGACGCCGACCAGTACGACGCGTTCTCGCACGTCAGGGGTACGCTGGTGCGGCTGACTTTCCGCGGCGAGCAGACTTTCGACCCGATCCTTGGCGAGGTGGCGCGCCAGACCGGCGTGAACTTTTCGATCCTTTCCGGACGTATCGACCGCATCAAGGACACGCCCTACGGGCAGCTCATCATCGCCCTCAACGACGGCGCGCCGCGCGAGGCGCTTTCGCGCTTTGTCGATGCCGGCCTGACCGTGGAGATACTGCGCGAATGACCGAACTCTTCGCCAACGTCGACTGGGCCGATATCTGGCTCGCCACGCTCGACACGCTCATGATGCTTGGCGGCTCGCTGCTGTTCACGCTGCTGCTTGGCCTGCCGCTGGGCGTATTGCTGTTCCTCACCGGCAAGCGTCAGCTCCTGGAGCAATCCGCCGTCTATAACGTGCTGTCGTTCATCGTGAACGTGCTGCGCTCGGTGCCCTTTGTGATCCTGCTGATCGTGATGATGCCGGTGACCAAGTTCATCACCGGCACCTCGCTTGGGGTGGCCGGCGCCATCCCGCCGCTGGTGGTGGGCGCCACGCCGTTCTTCGCACGCCTGACCGAAACCGCCCTGCGCGAAGTCGATCGCGGCATCATCGAGGCCACGCAGGCGATGGGCGCGACCACGCAACAGATCATTTTTGGCGCGCTGCTGCCCGAAGCCCGTCCGGGCATCCTGGCGGGCGCGACGGTGACGGCCATTACGCTGGTGTCGTATGCCGCCATGTCGGGCGTCATTGGTGGTGGCGGTCTGGGCGATCTGGCGATCCGCTACGGTTACCAGCGCTTCGAGACCGACGTGATGATCGTGACCGTGGTGTTGCTGCTGATTCTCGTGCAGATCCTGCAGATGATCGGCGATCGGATGGTGGTGCACTTTTCGCGCAAATGACAATCGCCAGGCGCGCCTTATTCCAATCCGCGCCAAGCATTGTCGAAAAACGCATCACCCGCATGGCCGGCGCCGCATAGACTGAGTGCTTTGCGCTGCGAACCTCGCAGCTGCTTTTTGTTATCCCGCGCGGGCCACGAACCCGCCGCGCTTTTTGACAGGAACCATAATGAAGAAACTGCTCGTTCTGCTGGCGTCTGCGCTGGCCTTCAGCGCCCACGCTGCCGACACTCTGACGATCGGCGCCACCGCCGTGCCGCACGCCGAGATCCTCGAAGTAGTCAAGCCAATGCTGGCCAAGGATGGCGTGAATCTCGACGTGAAGATCTTCAACGACTACGTGCAACCGAACCTGCAGGTCGCCGAAAAACGCCTGGACGCCAACTTCTTCCAGCACCAGCCCTACCTGGACGAATTTAACAAGGCGCGCGGCACCAAGCTGGTGAGCGTGGTGGGCGTGCACATCGAGCCGTTCGGCATCTACTCCAAGAAGGTCAAGAAGCTGGCCGACCTGAAGTCGGGCGGCACCGTGGCGATCCCCAATGACGCCACCAACGGCGGCCGCGCACTGCTGTTGCTCGACAAGGCCGGTGTCATCAAGCTGAAGAACCCGAACGACATTCTCGCCACGCCGAAGGACATCGTGTCGAACCCCAAGAACCTGAAGATCCGCGAACTCGAAGCCGCCACGCTGCCGCGCATCCTCGACGAAGTGGACCTCGCGCTGATCAACACCAACTATGCGCTGCAGGCCAAGCTGGTACCGACCAAGGACGCGCTGGCGATGGAAGACTCCAAGTCGCCGTATGTGAACATCGTCGTCGCCCGCGAAGACAACAAGGATTCGCCGGCCATGAAGAAGCTGGTCGCAGCGCTCCACAGCCCGGCCGTGAAGAAGTTCATCCAGGACAAGTACAAGGGCGCCGTCGTCCCGGCGTTTTGATGGCATGGGGCGCAACCGGGCGCCCCGCTTTGCCGCCCCCCCCAATCGCGCGAGTCATCCTGACTCGCGCTGCAGCTTGGCTGTTTCCTTCCCCACGCATCACCTGGATGCCTGCGCGACTGCGGGTTTCCACAACTCTCTCGCTGATCCTGCCCCCTTGGCGGAGCCTGCGCTTCGTGCATAATCGCTCCGGGCTTGTCAGACAAGAACAAGGCTAATGGCATCGCGACGTGACTGCGCCTGCCACAACGAAGGAGACAATCCATGCAGGACCAGGGTCAGGCGCGCACCACGGCGCCCGGGCAGGCTGCGCATGACGGCGGCCACCCGGATTCGCCGGAAGACGCGGCATTCCGCATTTCACCGAAGATCGAAGACTGGATCGGCGTCATCGTGATGGGCCTGTTGGTGCTCATCACTTTCGCCAATGTCGTCGTCCGCTACTTCACCAACGATTCGTTCGCCTGGACCGAGGAGTTCTCGGTCTTCCTCATGATCGTGCTGGCGCTCGTTGCCGGCAGCGCCGCCGTGGCGCGAGATCGGCATATCCGCATCGAGTTCTTCTTCGAACGCGGCAGCAAGGCGCGCCAGCATCGGCTGGCGATTTTTTCAGCGCTGTGCGTGGCGGCCATGTTCGTCGCGCTCGCCATCCTGGGCGGCCGCGTCGCCTGGGATGAATACCGCTTTGAAGAAACCTCGCCTGGCATCGGAGTGCCGAGCTGGTGGTATTCGGTGTGGCTGCCGGTGTTCTCGGCGGCCATTGCGCTGCGCGCAGGCGGCGTGATGGTGCGCCACGTACGCCAGCTCAAGGCGCTGGCGGCGCAACGACGCGAGCGGGGTGACGCATGACCGGCATCGCGATCGCTCTCTTCGTCATCTTCATCGGGCTGATGCTGGCCGGCGTACCCATTGGCGTGGCACTGGGGCTGGGCGGCTTCGTCGCCATCGCGCTGTCGAACCTCGACACGCAGATGTTCGGCCTGCTGGCCGTGCCGCAGAACTTCTACGCGGGGCTTGCCAAGTATCCGCTGTTGGCGATCCCGATGTTCGTACTGGTTGGCTCGATCTTCGATCGATCCGGCGTGGCGCAACGACTCGTCACGCTCGCCATTGCGGTAGTCGGGCGCGGGCCCGGCATGCTGCCGCTGGTGGCGATCCTGGTGGCGATGTTCCTCGGTGGTATTTCGGGCTCCGGCCCGGCCAACGCCGCGGCCGTCGGCGGGGTGATGATCGCCGCCATGTCACGTGCCGGTTATCCGGCTGCCTACAGCGCATCGGTGGTGGGCGCGGCGGCAGCGACCGACATTCTGATTCCGCCATCGGTTGCGTTCATCATCTACAGCGTGCTGGTGCCGGGCGCGTCGGTTCCGGCCCTGTTCGCCGCCGGCATGGTGCCCGGCGTGCTGGCTGGCATCGCACTGATCGTGCCGGCCGTGTGGCTGGCGCGGCGCCACAACATGGGTGCGGCCGAAGCCTCCCTGCCCCGGCCGCCGTTCTGGAAGAGTCTGCGCGAGGCGATGTGGGGCCTGGTCGCCCCGTTCCTGATCCTCGGCGGCATGCGCGCCGGCTGGTTCACACCCACCGAGGCCGCGGTCGTGGCGGTGGTCTATGGCCTGTTCGTCGGGATGGTCATCTATCGCAGCATCAGCCTGCGCGATCTGTTCGTCATCTTCCGCGAGGCGGCGGAGATCTCGGCGCTGATCCTCATCGTCGTGGCGCTCGCCGGTATCTTTGCCTACGCGCTGTCGACGCTCGGCGTGATCGACCCGCTCGCCCACGCCATCGCCGCATCGGGTCTGAGCGAATACGCCGTGCTCGCGCTCATCGTGCTGCTGCTGATGACGGTGGGCATGTTCCTCGACGGCATATCGATCTTCCTCATTTTCGTGCCGCTGCTGCTGCCCATCGCACAAGCCTACAAGTGGGACCCGGTGTGGTTCGGCGTGGTGCTCACGCTCAAGGTGGCACTCGGCCAGTTCACGCCGCCGCTGGCGGTGAACCTGATGGTGTCTTGCCGCATCGCCCGTGTGCGGATGGAGGAAACCGTGCCTTGGGTGGTCTGGATGCTGTTCGCCATGTTCATCGCCATGGTGGCGGTGCTGGCCTTCCCGCCGCTGGCGACCTGGCTGCCCAACAAACTGGGTTACTGATCGCATGATGAATTTGCCATATACGTACAACCACACGAGGAGAGACTCATGAAACGCCGCACACTCATGCTGACGGCCGCCGCCACACTGGCCCTGTCGGCATTGGCACCCGCCACTGCATTGGCGCAGAACTACAAGTCCGAATACAAGATGTCGCTGGTGCTGGGCCCGGCCTTCGCCTGGGGCAAGGGCGGTGAGATCTGGGCTGACCTGGTGCGCCAGCGCACCAACGGCCGCATCAACATCAAGCTGTATCCGGGTGTGTCGCTGGTCGCAGGCGACCAGACGCGCGAATTTTCGGCCATTCGCCAGGGCGTCATCGACATGGCGGTCGGCTCGACCATCAACTGGTCGCCGCAGGTAAAAGAACTGAACCTGTTCTCGCTGCCTTTCCTGATGCCCGATTACAAGGCTCTCGATTCGCTCACGCAGGGCGAAGTCGGCAAATCGCTGTTCGCCACGCTCGACAAGGCCGGCGTGGTGCCCCTGGCCTGGGGTGAGAACGGTTTCCGCGAGGTATCGAATTCCAAGCACGAAATCCGCAAGCCTGAAGATCTCAAGGGCCTGAAGCTGCGCGTGGTCGGCTCGCCGCTGTATCTGGAGACCTTCAACGCGCTGGGCGCAAACCCCACTCAGATGAGCTGGGCGGACGCTCAGCCGGCCATGGCCTCGGGCGCTGTAGACGGGCAGGAAAATCCGCAATCCGTGTTCGCAGCCGCCAAGCTCTACACCGTCGGACAGAAGTACGTGACGCTGTGGGGCTACGTGGCCGACCCGCTGATCTTCGTCGTCAATAAGCAAGTGTGGGAGAGCTGGACGCCTGCCGACCGCGAGATCGTGCGCCAGGCTGCCATCGATGCCGGCAAGCAAGAAGTCGCCATCGCCCGCAAGGGTCTGGATGAACCGGGCGCTCCGGCGTGGAAAGCCATGGAATCGCAAGGCGTGAAGATCACGCGCCTTACGCCCGACGAGCACGAAGCCTTCCGCAAGGCCACGGCCAAGGTCTATGACAAGTGGAAAAAACAGATCGGTCCCGATCTGGTCACCAAGGCGGAAAACTCCATCGCCAAGCGCTGAAGATTGCGCACAAAAAAGAAGCAGGCCCGAGGGCCTGCTTTTTTTGTCTACTGAACAGCGACCGCGTCAGATGACGCCGGCCTTGCGCATGTCGGTCACGATCTGCGTCGAAAGGCTTTCGGCGCCGGCCGCGGTGTTGCCCGGATCGTTCATGCTGTAAGTCGCCGACCACACGAGCCGGCTGGTGGCAAGCGACGTAAGCGCGGCTTCGACCGTCAAGGTATCGACGCTGTTCGACGCCGAGCCCCCGACAGGGAACGACATGCCGATGCCGCCGCCGCTCCAGCCGCCCCATCCACCGCTTCCGCCCCCGACCCCGACGCCGACGGTGGGGCTATTGTTGAAATAGCCGCGATCAACACGCAGCAGACGGATCGTCACGATTCCGTCGGCTGCGGCTGTACGGGCGCTGCCTTGCACCGAAGGCATGGCCACGATGCGGGCGACATCGTCCGGCGGCACGCTGTCGCCTGCCGGATAACTGACCGCCGCCCCCACACCCCACTGCCGAAGGGTATTGGCGAAGGTGTCTTCCACGATGCGGCGGTTGGTCTGCGCGTCGCTTGCGACGACCACCAGCAGCTTGCGGAATGCGGGACCGGAGAACTGCGGGTCGCGCCAACTGCCCGACTGCGAGATACCTGCGCAGCCCGCCAGTACCGCAAGCGACAAAGCGCTTACCCAAAGCCTGAGTGTTGTCATGATTACCTCCTGAGTTGCCGGTGCGGCAGCATTGTGGACGCCCCGCGCCCATGCGTTCGACCGCAATGATCGTGCTTGATTCTGAGGGGCAAACTGCCCGGCAGGTATCAGCGTCTTCCTGATTTTTGATCAGGTGTTGTCCTAGTCGCGCCATGTCGCCGTCACAAGGCACCCTGTAGCGTTGTGTCGTCAGCCAGGAGCCGGCCATGCCCGAAGTCCGCATCGAACACGATCTTCTCGGCGATCGCGAAGTCCCCGCCGCCGTCTATTACGGCGTGCACACCCTGCGCGCACTTGAGAACTTTCCCATCACCGGCATCCCCATCTCGGTCTATCCGGGCCTGATCCGGGCGCTGGCCAGCATCAAGCAGGCGGCGGCTCTCGCCAATCATGATCTCGGCCTGCTGGACACCGCACGGCGCGATGCCATCGTGGCCGCATGCGAAGAGATCCGCAATGGCGCGCTGCACGAGCAGTTCGTGGTCGACGTGATCCAGGGCGGCGCGGGTACTTCGACCAACATGAACGCCAATGAGGTGATCGCCAATCGCGCGCTTGAACTGATGGGCCATGCGCGCGGCGAGTACGTGCATCTGCATCCCAACGAGCACGTCAACATGAGCCAGAGCACCAATGACGTGTATCCCACCGCTCTCAAGGTCGCCACGCATGCCGGCATCCGGGTGCTGATCGCGGCGATGGCCGAATTGCGCGGCGCATTTGCAGCAAAGGCCGAGGAATTCCGCGATGTACTCAAGATGGGCCGCACGCAATTACAGGAAGCCGTGCCGATGACGCTCGGCCAGGAGTTCTCCACCTACGCCGTCATGCTGGGGGAGGACGAAGCACGTCTGGCCGAGGCGATCGAACTGATTTGCGAGATCAACCTCGGTGCCACGGCGATCGGCACCGGCATCACGGCCCCGCCGGAATATGCCGAGCGTGTGCGCGATCACCTCTCACGCATCACCGGCACCACGCTCATCACGGCGCCCAATCTCATCGAGGCGACGCAGGACTGCGGCGCCTTCGTGCAACTGTCGGGCGTGCTCAAGCGCGTGGCGGTCAAACTGTCGAAGGTCTGCAACGACCTGCGCCTGCTGTCGTCGGGCCCGCGTGCCGGTTTCAACGAGATCAATCTGCCGCCAATGCAGGCGGGCTCGTCGATCATGCCGGGCAAGGTCAATCCGGTGATCCCGGAAGTGGTCAACCAGATCGCGTTCGAAGTCATCGGCAACGACGTGACGGTGAGCTTTGCCGCCGAGGCCGGTCAACTGCAATTGAACGCCTTCGAGCCGATCATCGCCCATAGCATTTTCAAGAGCGTCGGCCACCTTACGCATGGCTGCCGCACGCTCACCGCCCGCTGCGTGCGGGGCATCACGGCCAACCGCGAACATTTGCGCGCGACCGTCACCAACTCAATTGGCATCGTCACGGCACTCAATCCGTACATTGGCTACGCTAACGCTACCGCCGTAGCGGCCGAGGCGCACCAGACCGGCGGCAGCGTCTACGACATTGTGCTGGCGCGCGGCCTGCTCACTCGCGAAGCACTCGACGAAATACTCAGGCCAGAAAATCTCACCACACCGCATCCGCTTTATCGCAGTTGAAGGGATTCATCAGACTTCGGGCAGCAAAAGCTTGGCAGGCACCCACTTCGGGCCTTGAGGCTGCGCGCACGGGTACATTCCTTGCGGCAAGCGCGGCATGGCAAGCCGATCGTCCCCCGCTCGACGGGTGATGCCGATCTGGCGACGCATATAGCAAGACCGGGACGGCGAGCAGCCCGTGGCCCGGCGTCTGCCGGCTCGCCTTGGACGACGCAGCACTTGTACTCAAGCGCCCTGCCTTGCAGGTATTTGCGTGCCGGCACACAGGCCCCGCACGATGGGTGCGCCCTTTCGAGGTGTTCTTTTGAATACTCGACACGAACATTTTTCGTCGCTCTACCGCGCCAGCGCCGACCCGTGGCAGGTCTGCACGCGTTGGTATGAACGACGCAAGCGCGCGGCGTTACTGGCGATGCTGCCGCGAGCGCAGTTCAGACGCGCGTTCGAACCCGCTTGCGGCAATGGCGAACTGACGCTTGAGCTGGCTCGCCGCTGCGATCGGGTGATCGCCGGCGACCTGACGGCCGATGCCGTCGCCATCGCGCGCCAGCGCACGGGCCATCTGAGCAATGTGGAAATCGACGTGCGCGAGGTTCCCTCCGATTGGCCCGAAGGCAATTTCGATCTCATCGTCCTGAGCGAATTCCTCTACTACGTCGCCATCGAAAAGCTCCCCGGCCTCGTCCATCAGGCAACCGGATCGCTGAGCGAACAGGGGGTGATCGTCGCTTGCCATTGGCGGCCGGACTCCGCCGACCGCTCCGCCACCACAGAGCAGATCCATTCGCTGTTCGATGTCTGCGAAAGCCTGCACAAGCTCGCGCGACATGAAGAGCGAGACTTTCTGCTGGAGATGTGGTCGCCCGATGGACGTTCGGTCATGGAGCGCGAGGCGCGCGAATGATTGGCGTCGTCGTCCCAGCCCGCAACGAGTGCAGTCGCCTGCTCTGTGAGTTGGTCGCACCCCGCCTTGCCTGCAAAGATCCGCGGCTTGGCGGCCAGGAGGTGTGCGTCATCGACAGGTTCGCGGCGCCAAGCCAGGCGCTTCGGCCGCAGCGAGCGGGCGGGTTCTTGGCGACCGCCTGCAATGAGGATGGAGGATGTAACGCTGGTCGATGTGGGCTTGTCAGAGCAAGCCGTGTTCGTGGAGGTAGTCGCGCAATTCCGCCTCGCCGGTGACGCCGATCTTCTGCATCGCGGTGCGTTTCTGGCGGCTCACGGTCTTGACGCTGCGCTCGGTCAATTCGGCGATGGCCGTGACGGTGGCACCGCGTGCGACATGTCTGAGCACGTCGATCTCGCGCGCCGTGAGAGGCTTCTTGCGTTCGCTGCCCTGCTCAATGAGCATCTGCATGCGACTGCGCACGCCCGGAGACACGTACCGAAGCCGTCGATGCGCGGCGAGAATCGCGGCACGCAGGCAATCTACGCCGCATTCGTTGAGAACAATGGAGTTGCAGCCGGAGCGAAGAAGCTGAACGAGCAGGGTGGGATGATCCGCGCCGGTGACGACGACGACCGGCCTGTCGGCGTAACGCCGACGCAACAGGGCAATCAGATGCAGGCCATCTGGCGCTTGTTTGCCGGGCAATGAGATGTCCGTCACGATGACATCCGGCCTGGTATGCGCGACGGCTTCCACCAACTCATCGGTGGTTCCGGCCTCTGCAGCAACGACAATCTCCGAGGTGGCCGCCAGCGCGGAAACGACACCTTCGCGCGCTACCGCGCGACCATCTGCAAGGACGATTCGAACGCACATTCTTACTCGCCTCCGGGAAAGGAATCCGCTGGGCAGCCGGGCTGCCGGGAGACGAAGTGCACCAGCTCCGATTCGAACGCGTGGCGAATGATTGAACGTGCGATGGGAATGCCTTGTCGTGTATGGGCCATGTGGTGTGTGCGCTCACCCATTGGGCAGCACGAATTCGTGGAATCCGACCGACTTTACGGGCCGCGACATCTCGTCACAACTCGGCGCTTTCTTTGTTCGATCAACAGTTTTCCGAAACAGAATCAGGTCTATGGCCGTTCAGGCACAAGACAAGCGGAAGAGGAAACCTTGGCGCGGCGTCATGCCGGACGGGTGCATGGCGCGTGCAGAATCGAAAAGGCTTTCGCCTGCCTCTGAACAGTGCCGGACCAGCGAGTGCCCTGCCGCACCGTAGGTAGCTGACTGACGTCACGATCTGGCGCAGGGCCCTCGGAGCGAAAACCCAGCCTCGAGGGTCTGCGATCTTGATGCGCTCAAGACGAAAATCAGCAAAAGAAAACGCCCCTGCTCGAGGGGCGTTTTTTTGTCACGACGTTACCGCGAACGATCAGACGATCTCGGGTTCCATCGTGATGGCGCCGCACGGACACTCTTCAGCGCAAATGCCGCAGCCCTTGCAGTACTCGTAGTTGAACTCGAACTTCTTGCCCGGACCGAGTTTGATGACGGCGTTGTCGGGACAGACCCCGTAGCAGTTATCGCACTCGAAGCAGTTGCCGCACGACAGGCAACGGCGCGCCTCGAACAAGGCAGTGGTTTCGTCCAGTCCACCCTGCACTTCGTCGAACGTGCTTTGGCGACGAATGATGTCGAGCATCGGACGTACTGTCTTGGAGGCGTCCGTGTAGTACCACGGATTGAGCATGTCGAAGGTCGCGAGCTGACGCGGCTCGGGGTCTTTCTCTTCCTGATCGCGCAACCAGGCGTCGATATGGCGCGCGGCGACCTTGCCGTGACCAACCGCAACCGTAACGGTACGCTCGGACGGGACCATGTCGCCCCCTGCGAAGATGCCGGGATAGCCGGTCATCATGTTCGGCGCAACCTCGACGACGCCGTCGTTGATGACAAGATTCGGAACGTTGTCGAGCAGGGAAAGATCGACGTCCTGGCCCAGCGCGAGCACGACCGAGTCTGCCTCGAGGGTCTCGTATTCGCCTGTCGGCACAACCTTGCCGTCAGCATCGAGCGAGACCTTTTCGATGGTGATGGCGCCGCCGTCGGAGACTTCCTTGATGGTGGACAGCCACTTCATCATGATGCCTTCCTGCAGGGCTTCTTCGACTTCGAAGTCGTGCGCAGGCATTTTTTCGCGGGTGCGGCGATAGACGATGATGGCTTCTTCCGCGCCGAGGCGCTTGGCGGTACGCGCAGCATCGATGGCGGTGTTGCCGCCGCCATAGATCACGACACGACGGCCGAGCATGGGCTTTTCTTCACCCTCCATGCTGCGCAGCATGGTGACGGCATCCATGATTCGGGCGGACTGGCCGGCCGGAATGAATGCGCGGCGGGCGCGATGCGCACCGACTGCCAGGAACGTGGCGTCGAAGCCTTCCTGCATGGCATCGAGAATGTGCGTGACCTTGGTATCGAGCTCCAGCTTCACGCCCATGTCGAGAATGCGCTGGACTTCGGCGTCGAGCACTTCGCGCGGCAGGCGGTACTTGGGAATACCAAACCGCATCATGCCGCCCGCCATCGGGCCTGCTTCGCGAATGGTGACCTGGTGACCGAGGCGGCGCAGGTGATAGGCCGCTGACAGGCCTGACGGGCCGGCGCCCACGACGAGAACGCGCTTGCCCGATTCGGCGCTGGGCGCATCGAACTTCCAGCCGCGCTTGATGGCTTCGTCGCCAAGGAAGCGTTCCACCGAGTTGATGCCGACGGCGGAATCGAGCTGCCCGCGATTGCAGGCTTTCTCGCACGGGTGGTAGCAGACGCGGCCCATGACGGCAGGCATCGGGTTTTCGGCCGTCAGCACGCGCCACGCGGTTTCGTATTCGCCGGACTCGGCAAAGTACAGCCAGCCCTGGGTGTCTTCACCCGCCGGGCAGGCGTTGTTGCACGGAGGCAGGCGCTTGACATAGACGGGACGATTGGTACGCCACGAGCCGGTCTTGTTGGCAAGCGATGAGCCGACGTCGAGCGTAATGGCAAATGGTTTTTCCATGTATGACCTCTTCTTGCGGGCGGCGCGCTCCGAGCGCCCCGCCCCGATGGCGTTCAGACGGTGGCCGGTTGCTCTTGTTGCTCGGGTTGCAGCAGACCGAAGCGACGGATGTTCTCGTCGGCGATCTGCTGGAAACGCGCGAGGATTTCGGTCTCGGGCGTCTTGCCGAACAGGTGGGCGAAGCGGCGCTGGAGCTTGAGGTATTCCTCGACCGGTTGCTTGCGGCGGATCGGCAGCACGTTCGTGACCACACCGTGTTCGGCTTCGAAAACCGGGAACAGCCCGGTTTCCTTCGCCAGCCGCGCGAGTTTGATGGTGTCTTGCGAAGCAGAGCCCCAACCCAGCGGGCACGGCACGAAGATGTGGATGTAACGCGCGCCGCGCATGGACATGGCGTGCTCAACCTTGTGTTCCAGATCATGCAGGTCTGCGACGGTGGCCGTGGCGACGTATGGAATGTTGTGCGCCATGGCGATCAACGGCAGGTTCTTGCCCTGGCCGAAGACGTTGCCCGGATGCCCCTTGGCCGGCATGGTGGTGGCGGTGCGCGCGGCCGGCGGCGTTGCCGACGAGCGCTGCACGCCTGTGTTCATGTAGGCCTGGTTGTCGTAACAGATGTACAGGACATCGTCATTACGTTCGAACATACCCGACAGACAGCCAAAGCCGATGTCGGTGGTGCCGCCGTCGCCGCCCTGGGCAACGACGCGCACGTCGTTGCGGCCCTTGACCTTCATCGCCGCGGCCACGCCGGTGGCCACTGCTGCGGTGTTGCCGAACAACGAGTGAATCCAGGGCACTTGCCAGGAAGTCTCGGGGTACGGTGTGGAGAACACTTCGAGGCAGCCCGTGGCGTTGCACGCGATCATCTGGTTGCCGGTGGCGCGCATGGCGGCGTCGATGGCGTAGCGCGCACCCAGTGCTTCACCGCAGCCTTGACAGGCACGATGGCCGGAGTTCAGCGAGTTGGTGCGTCCGATGTCGGACTGGACGGAACGCTGATCTTCGGGCAGCAGCCGGTTGCCAACGGTAAAGGTGCCGGTCTGGTAAAACTTTATCGGTTCGTGAGCCATGTTCCCTCCTCAAGCGGCACGGGGCTTGCTGTTGATGTCGCGCAGGATGTTCTCGGCGATGGGGCCAGACATGCGCGAAGTGCGCTCGCGGTCCAGCTCGCGATTGACCACGTCCCACGACAGGTCGAGGAAGTGCAGCCGTTCGAGCTGATCGTGCATTGCCAGGCGGAAGGCGCGATGCAACGACGCACGCGTGATCGGGCGACCGCCGAGGCCGGCGATGATCGTGTAGAAGTTGTGATCGAGCCCGTCGAGGGCGAGTCGCACGTCCGTCGCGACCACACCGCCGATGCCGACCGCGAGGCTCTTTTCGAGCACGACGATGCGATGCGCATGCGACAGTGCGCGGCGGACCGCGGCGATGGGGAACGGGCGGAAAGAATTGATGCCCAGCGCGCCGATCTTGATGCCATCGGCACGCATCTCGTCGATGGTGTCCTTGATGGTGCCGAGTACCGAACCCAGCGCAATGACGACGGTGTCGGCGTCTTCAAGGCGGTACGGGCGAACCAGACCGCCGGCGTCGCGACCGAAAATGTCCTTGAATTCCGAAGCGATGCGCGGGATCAGATCGAGCGCCTGCATCTGCTTGGCATGCGCGAGGTAACGAACTTCGGAGAAAGCTTCCGGACCCACCATGGCGCCAATCGAAACGGGGCGAGCCGGATCGAGCACCTGGCGCGGCGAATACGGCGGCAGGAAGGCATCGACCTGCTCTTGCGAAGGGATGTCGACGCGTTCGTAGGCGTGCGTGAGGATGAAGCCATCCATGCACACCATCACCGGCAACGAGAGTTCCTCGCCCAGCTTGAAGGCCTGGATGTGGAGATCGGCGGCTTCCTGGTTGGTCTCGGCGAAGAGCTGGATCCAGCCGCAATCGCGCTGGCTCATCGAATCGGTGTGGTCGTTCCAGATATTGATCGGCGCGCCGATCGCACGGTTGGCGACCGTCATGACGATGGGAAGGCCCAGGCCGGAAGCGTTGTAGACCGCCTCGGCCATGAACAACAGACCCTGGCTCGCAGTGGCGGTATAGGTGCGCGCCCCCGCGGCCGAAGAGCCGATCGCCACCGACATGGCGGCGAATTCGGATTCGACGTTGATGTACTCGCAGTTGGCGATCTCGCCGGAAGTGGCCATCTCGCCCAGCGCTTCGACGATGTGCGTTTGCGGGGAGATGGGGTAAGCACAAATGACTTCGGGGCGGCACAGGCCGACCGCTTCGGCTACGGCGTGAGAGCCTTCGGTCTGCTTAAGCATGGGCAGCCTCCTGGTTTTGTTGGGGACGAGCCGCCAGTGCGGCCTCGTAGGCTTCGGTAGCGGCCGCCACGTTGGCGGCAGCGATCTTGCCCGAGAACTTGTCGTTGATCGCCGAGATGACGGCGTCGAGCTTGAGCATGCCGGAGGCTGCGGCGAACGCGCCCAGCAGGGGCACGTTGGGAACCGGCCGACCGACGTGCTTGAGCGCGAGTTCCGTAGCGGGCACGGAAACGACCCGCCCCGGCTTGAAACGCTTGGCGTACTGCGACAGCCCCAGTTCCTCGAGACTGTGCTTGGTGTTGAGGATCACATAGCCGTCCTCTGCCAGGCCGGCAAAGACGTCTACTGTCAACAGCAGCGTAGTGTCCTGGATGATGAGTGCGTCGGGTTGCATGACCGGTTCGCGCAGCCGGATCTCGCGATCCGAGATGCGACAGAACGCTACGACCGGCGCGCCGGTGCGTTCAGAACCGAAACTGGGGAATGCCTGGGCGTGATGGCCTTCGAGAAAAGCGGCGATTGAGAGCATCTCGGCGCCTGTGACGACGCCCTGGCCGCCGCGGCCATGTATGCGAACCTGGAACATCTGATCTCCCGTTGAGTTCGAGCACCCTGTCTGACGGGGTCCGAGGCGGGTCGGACGGACAAGGCTGACCTCGGAAAATAGAGGATGTCGGATGAGGACTTCCTGAGTGTGGTCAATAACCACAGGCTTTCGACACACATTCCGACAATGCTGCGCCGCAATGAGCCTGCGGAAGTTTCCCCGCCCTGCCGGACGGCGGTTGTCGCCCGCCACGGCCGGCGCCAAGGGCGGCGCCTTTATCATTGCCGGATATTTCTTGCGTGATGGATGCGATGAACGATCGGACAGATTCGGACCGACGGGCGGCCAGCGAGCTGGCTCGTTCTGTACTGGCGCAGTTGAGCACCGTGGTGCTGGGCAAGGAACTGGCGCTCACGCAGGCATTGTCATGTCTCGTCGCGCGTGGGCATCTGCTGATCGAAGACCAGCCGGGTGTGGGCAAGACGACCATGGCGCATGCGCTGGCGGTGACCCTGGGGCTGAAGTTCCAGCGCGTACAGTTCACGAGCGATCTGTTGCCGGCCGACCTCATCGGCGTATCGATCTTCGATGCCGGCCAGCACGTCTTCCGCTTCCATCCGGGGCCGCTCTTTACACAGGTGCTGCTGGCTGACGAGATCAATCGCACCACCCCCAAGACACAAAGCGCGCTGCTTGAAGCCATGGAAGAACGGCAAGTCACCGTGGACGGCCACACGCACGCCCTGCCGCGCCCGTTCTTCGTCATCGCCACACAAAACCCGCAGCACCAGATCGGCACCTTCCCGTTGCCAGAATCGCAGCTCGATCGCTTCCTGATGCGCATCAGCGTCGGCCTGCCCGATGCCCGCGCCGAACGTGAGCTGCTGGCCGGGCGCGACCGCCGCGAAATGCTGGCCGAACTGCCCGCCAGCACGGATGGCGCAGGTCTCGCGGCAATGCAGGCGGCAGCGGCGGGCATTCATGCCGGCGACCGCGTGCTCGATTACGTTCAGGCGCTGCTAACAGCCAGCCGTAACCTGCCGGACGTGCCGCAGGGGCTGAGTCCACGTTGCGGCATCGGCCTCCTGGGTGCGGCCCGTGCCTGGGCGTTGATCGCCGGGCGCGACCATCTTCGCCCCGAAGACGTGCAGGCGGTGCTGCCTGCCGTGGCCACGCACCGCCTTCTGCATGCGGGCGGTCGCAACGGCCGCAGCGGCGAAGTCGTCCGCCACTTGATCGAAGCCGTGCCGGTGCCGTGATCGACACCCGCCGTTTGCGCGCGCAGGCGCGTGCATGGATGCAGCGCGTGACGGGTCCGGAGCCGCAGCCGATCCGGTTGCCGCAGTCGCGTGTGTACGTGTTGCCTTCGCGCGCAGGCGCAGCAATGCTGGCGACGCTCGCGATCATGCTGGTGGCCTCCATCAACTACAACCTGGCGCTGGGATTTGCGCTGGTGTTCCTGCTGAGCGGCGTCGGGCTGGCCCATATCCTCCAGTCCTGGCGGACTTTGGTCGGGCTGGAGATATTCGTGCGTGGCGACGGCGAGGTCTTCGTCGGTGAGGCCGCGAGCTTCGTCATGCGGCTGACCGATACAACCGGCCGCCTTCGACCGGGCCTCACGGTCCTCACTCATGATGGGCAGCGCCTTGCCACCTGCAACGTGCCCGCGCGGGGCAATGCCGAGGTATCCATCGGTATTCCCGCGCAGGCCCGCGGCTGGCTCCCGGTGGGCAAGCTGACGATCGAATCGCGCCAGCCGCTGGGCTGGATCCGCGCCTGGAGTTACATCCAGCCAGACGCGCAGATGCTGGCCTATCCACGCGCCGAAGGCCCGCTGCCACAACCGCCCTCGCCGCACGGCGTCCTCGAAAGCGGACTGGTGACCGAGCGCGGCGACGAGGACTTTGCCGGTCTGCGCAACCGCAATCCTCAGGACAGCGCGAGCCGCATCGCGTGGAAACGCATGGCGTCCAGCGGTGAGTTGCTGGTGAAGGAGTTCTCCGGCGCCGTCGCGCCCGAACGCGTCATCGACTGGTCGAGCCTGCCGACGAATTGGGATGCCGAACGCCGCCTGTCGCAGCTTGCGCTATGGGTCGTGCAGGCGCAGGCCGATGGTGCCCGTTGGCAGCTGGTATTGCCGAAAGAGGATATCGGCCCGGATTCCGGCGAAGTGCACGCACGCGAGTGCCTTGCGGCGCTGGCGTTGTTCTTGCCGGACGGACGCGCATGAACACCGGTCAGCGCTCCTTGCCGCGCCCCTTGCTGCTGCAGCTCTCCGCCCTGGCTGCGGTGATCTTGCTGCCGTTCACCCTGTTCCAGCCAATCGCGGTCAGCGCGCTGTCTGCCTTGTTGGTGGGCTGGCGCGCCTACACGGCCTGGCATGATCGGGCCGCTCCGCCCAAATGGTTGCTGGTGCCGCTAGCACTCGCCGGCGTTGGGCTGACCTGGCTGGCATACGGGCAGTTGCTGGGCAAGCTGCCCGGGCTGGCGATCCTGTCGCTGCTACTGCCGCTCAAGCTGCTGGAGTCGCGCGACTTGCGCGATGCGCGCGCCGCTCTGTTGCTGGCGTGCTTTCTGATGATGGGTCTGTTCTTGCACGCCCAGACACCATGGGTCGCACTGTGCGTAGGCCTGGCAACACTGGGCGTCATCTCCTCGCTCGCACGCATCCAGGACGAAACCGTCTCGTTCCGGCATTCGGCGCGCCAGGCCTTGTCGCTCTGTGGCCAGGGCGTGCCGCTGATGATCGTGCTGTTCGTGCTTTTTCCGCGCGTAAGCGGCCCACTATGGGGACTGCCGCTGGACGCCTTCGGCGGCATGACGGGACTGTCGGACCACATGTCGCCGGGGACCATCAGCACACTGATCGAGTCGGGCGAGATCGCCTTCCGGGCCGAATTCAAGGGCCCGCCACCGCCACCGTCGGAACGCTATTGGCGCGGTCCCGTGTTGACCAATTTCGATGGACGCGAATGGACGCAGCGCTGGCAGGCCAGCAGCCTCGAGCCACCATATGAAGTCGAAGGCCCTGTTTACGACTACGTGATGACCATGGAAGCCAGCAACGAACGCTGGTTGCTTGCACTGGACTACCCGGCCGCCACGCCCGAGGGCCGCATCAGCGATGACTTCGCACTGATCAGCCGCCAACCGGTGCGCGCCCGCCAGCGCTACGCCGTGCAGTCGTACCCCCAGACGCGGGTGGGAATGGAAGAAAGCGCTCGCGCGCTCGGCCAGTCGCTACGTCTGCCGCCGGACCGCAATCCGCGCGCACTGGCGCTGGCTGCGCAATGGCGTGCCTTGCGCGATCCGGCCGAACGCCTGCAGCAGGCGCTGGGCTTCATGCGCAAGCAGGGCCTGCAGTACACGCTCTACCCGCCGCTGCTCGGCGACAACAGCGTCGACGAGTTCCTGTTCGACTCGCGGCGTGGCTTCTGTGAGCACTTCGCCTCGGCCTTCGTGGTGTTGATGCGTGCCGCCGGCGTCCCCGCCCGCGTCGTGACGGGTTACCAGGGCGGCGAGCTGAATCCGATCGACGGAACGCTGGTCGTCCGTCAGTCGGACGCACACGCATGGGCAGAAGTCTGGATGCCGCGACGCGGCTGGGTACGCGTGGATCCGACGGCGGCGACTTTCCCCCAACGCATCGATGGCGGCATCGGACAGACGCTGGGCGCGGGCGAGCCGCTACCCTTCGTGGCCCGACAGGACTGGCCGCTGCTGCGCGATATTCGCTACCGCTGGGAAGCGCTCTCCAACACATGGAACCAATGGGTGCTTGGCTACAACACCTCACGCCAGAGCGAGTTGCTGCGCAACGTGGGACTGTCAGACACTGACTGGCGCATGCTGGTGGCATTGATGGCATTCGCCATTGCCGGCTGGATGTCCTGGCTGGCGTGGCGCTCGTGGCCTGCGCGCCATCGGCCGGATGCGCTGGAGCGCGTGTGGCGACGGCTTGTCAGGCGCCTGCGCCACGAAGGTCTGCCGCAACACGACTGGGAACCGGCAACGCGGTACGCGCAACGGATCGGCCGCAAGCGGCCAGACATCGCCGATGAAATTCGACGCATCGCGGAGCGATATGCCACACTGCGCTATGGTGCCGCAACGGTGAGCGCTGCCGATCTGGCAAGCCTCCGGCGCGACATCGATCGACTCTCAATTTAGGGGACGCGGTCCGCGGCCCCACCACAGAAGGCCCATCGACAGTGATTCACCGTTTTGCCCGACGCCTGATCGCCATCGCGTGCGTTTGCGCGACCCTGCCTGCCATCGCACAATCGGAACCCCTGCCCTATACCGAGCGCGATGACGTGCGCATTTTCATGGCCGACGTCGCAACGCGTAACGACATCCCCATCGAAGAGATCTCCGCGGTCCTGTCGCAGGCGCAGCGGATCCCGAAAGTCATCGACTACATCAAGCCGCCCACCCAGCCCGGTGTGCGGTCGTGGCAACGCTACCGCGAGCGCTTCCTCGACAAAGTGCGCATCAATGGGGGTGTGCAGTTCTGGCAGCAGAATGCGGCGACGCTGGCGCGGGCGGAAGCCAAGTACGGCGTGCCGGCCGAGATCATCGTCGCCATCATCGGCGTGGAGACCATCTACGGCCGCAACACAGGCAACTTCAATACCCTGTCGGCACTGACCACGTTGGCGTTCGACTATCCGCCGCGCGCGGATCTCTTCCGCCGCGAACTGGAAGCGCTGATCCTGCTGTCGCGTGAGCAAGGGCGCGAGATCACAGACTACAAGGGCTCGTACGCGGGCGCGCTCGGTTTGCCGCAATTCCTGCCGAGCAGCGAGCGCGGCTTTGCGGTGGACTTCGACGACGACGGCCGTGTCGACTTGCTGACGAGCCCATCGGATGCCATCGGGAGTGTGGCGAATTTCCTCGTCCAGCATGGCTGGGAGAAAGGTGGCCCGATCGCGGCCCGCGCGATGGTGGCCCAGGGCGCCAATGTCGGGGCGCTGATCGAAGCGGGCATCCTGCCCCAGTTCAAACTGGAAGATTTCGCGCGCCAAGGCGTGCGGCCGGTCGATGCTGCAGCACCCGACGCAGCCGCGGCGCTGATCGATCTGGCCACGCCGGGTGCGGCCACCGAATTCTGGCTCGGCTATCAGAACTTCTACGTGATCACGCGCTACAACCGCAGCAGCTTCTACGCGATGAGCGTCATGGCACTGGCGGACGCAGTCAAGACGGCTTACCTCGCGCGCAATGCGCAGGGCGCGACCAACTGAAAAAGACTATTGGGGGAAAACAGTGGGAGTGGCGGGGCGAGCCGTGGGGCTCAGTTCTGCGGCTTGCCGTCGGACGGCGGATTGTTCATGTAGGACTGCAGCAGAGGCGATTGCGAGAGCGCCGCGGCGGCCGAGGGAGTCAGACCCTGCTGTTTCTGCGCGGCAGTGATCGCCGGATTGATGGCGTTCACGACGGCAGCGTTGGCTTCCGGCAACAGGCGGCGGGCGCCGTTGAAACGCTTCTGCCAGTACCGTCCGTCAATCTCTTCGACCCGCACCACGCTGCCCTTTGACGGAGCATGCAGGAAGCGGTTGTCGCCCAGGTAGATACCGACGTGCGAGAACGAGCGGCGCATGGTGTTGAAGAACACCAAGTCACCGGGCTTGAGCTCGTTGCGATTGACCTTGTCTCCCAGCTTGGCCATGTCCGCCGCGGTGCGCGGCAGGTTCAACCCCATCGCATCGCCAAAGACGCGCCGCACCAGTCCGCTGCAATCAAAGCCGCCATTTTCGGGGCCGTTGCCACCGAAGCGGTATTTGATGCCGAGGAAGGACAAGCCTTTGTCGAGAAGCGACTGCACGCCCGTGGAACCAGCGTCCGGGGCGCTTTGAGAGGACGCAGCATTGCGCGAGAGCAAACCCTGCTGGGTAGGCTCATCGGCCAGTGCCATGCTGGTCAGCACGCACAGAGCACAGGCAACGAATGGTTTCCGGACGCAACGCATAGCGCCGGACTATATCTGCCAAAAGTGCGAACTGTAAACCCGGAATTATCAAAGCACGATTGGAGGTTCAATGCGCCCGACAAACGCGCCGGGCAGCTTCTGCGGGTGCGCCTACAATCCAGGAAAAGACTGGGAGATCATGTGCAAGCCATTGTTATCTTGATGATTGTGTGTCTGATGGGCTGGCTGGTCTACCACGCGTGGAGCATCTATCGGACGCGCTTTTCGAGCCTCCGTGAAAGTGAAACTTCGCGTTACGCAGCCTTCGTGGCCGAAGCGCAGGCCGCCGGCCCCTCGCCCGTGGTGGCCAGCGCCAGGATCGAATCGCCGGGCGCTCGCGTCGCGCTGCTGGACGCTGCCGAGCGGATCGTCTATTTCAACCTCAAGCTGACCTTGCCGGACCATGAGATCCTGGCGCGCGTCGACCCTGCTGCACTGACCGGCATGGGGTCGGTGATTCCGCCGCGCGCAATGCTCGATTTTGTCGTCTGTCGCAAGGATTTCACCCCGGCGGCGGTCATCATGCTGCTGCGTTCGGTCGATGACGATCCGCTGCGCGAGCGTGCCGCGCAGCAATTGGCACAGACGGGACTGCGAGTGCTGCGCTGGCCTGTGGCCGCGCTGCCGAAACGGCAGGAGATGCGTGGCGCGGTGCTTGGCATGGCGGCCGTCTAGCGCGCGGCTGTACTTCAGACATAAAAAACGCGGCACGAATGCCGCGTTTTCGCTGATGCAGGCAGATTCAGAGCGTTTCGGCTGCGTAGTCGGCCAACCGCGAGCGTTCGCCTCGCTGCAGCGTGATGTGGCCGCCATGTGGCCAGCCCTTGAAGCGATCGACCACGTACGTGAGGCCTGAACTGCCCTCCGTGAGGTACGGCGTGTCGATCTGAGCGATGTTGCCGAGACAGACCACCTTGGTGCCGGGGCCGGCGCGGGTGATCAAGGTTTTCATCTGCTTGGGCGTCAGGTTCTGCGCCTCATCGATGATCAAGAACTTGTTGATGAAGGTGCGCCCGCGCATGAAATTGAGCGATTTGATCTTGATGCGCGTGCGAATCAGGTCGCGCGTGGCCGCCCTGCCCCATTCCCCGCCGTAGCCGCCAGCCTCATCGGCGCTGCCATTGAGGACATCGAGGTTGTCTTCCAGCGCGCCCATCCACGGCGCCATCTTTTCTTCTTCGGTACCGGGCAGGAAACCGATGTCTTCGCCGACCGGCACGGTCACACGGGTCATGATGATTTCGGAATAGCGCTTGGTCTCCAGCACCTGCGTCAGACTGGCCGCCAGTGTCAGCAGCGTCTTGCCAGTGCCGGCCTGCCCGAGCAACGAGATGAAATCGATCTCGGGATTCATGAGCAGGTTGAGCGCGAAATTCTGCTCACGGTTACGGGCAATGATCCCCCAGACGTTGTTCTTCTGGTGTGAGTAGTCGATGAGCGTTTCGAGCACGGCGGTCGGGCCGCTTTTCTCTCGGACGATGGCGTAGAGCGGCTTTTCGCCTTCCTGGAAGACCAGCTCGTTGATGTACAGATCGGCGCACAGCGGGCCACGCACACGGTAGTAGGTGCGTCCGCCGTCCTTCCAGACCTCCATGTCCTTGCCATGGGTGTCCCAGAAGTCCTCCGGCAACTCACGCATGCCGGTATAGAGGAGGTCGGTGTCTTCGAGAACCTTGTCGTTGAAGTAATCCTGCGCATCCAGCCCCAGCGCACGGGCCTTGATACGCATGTTGATGTCCTTGGACACCAGGATGACCTGCCGCTCGGAGTAGCGGCGCGACAGGAACATGGTCACGGCCAGGATCTGGTTATCTGCCTTGCCTGTGGGAATACCTTCCGGAAGTTCGGGCGGAATGGCCTCGGTCTGGAGGAACAGGCGACCGGTGGCGAGCTCTTTGGATGGCACCGCCAGCGGGATGCCGGCACTGATTTCGTCCGGGCAGGCCGAGACGATCTCGTCCATCATGCGGCTCGCCTGGCGGGCGTTGCGCGCGACTTCGGACATGCCCTTCTTGTTGTTGTCGAGTTCTTCGAGGGTCATGATCGGCACGAACAGATCGTGCTCCTCGAAGCGGTACAGGCTGGTGGGGTCGTGCATGAGCACGTTGGTGTCGAGGACGAACAGCTTGGTCTGCAGCGTCGATTGGAGCTTTGCCGGGGTGCGCTTGGTGGCCATGGATATGGGTTTCCGCGATAAACGTCGATCAACGGGCCGGGCGCCACGGTTTCGCTACTACGCCCGGCCGGGCCGGTTCACACCAGGGAACGCGCTGGCGGGCAGCCGCCAGCACGCCCGCCTCATTTGAGTGTTTTGATGAAGTCGAGCACCTCCTGTGCGTGACCTGCGACTTTCACGCCGCGCCATTCACGGCGCAGCACTCCGTCCCGGTCGATGACAAAGGTGCTGCGCTCGATGCCGCGCACCTGCTTGCCGTACATGTTCTTCATCTTGATGACGCCGAACAGATTGCAGACGGTTTCGTCCGCATCGGAGAGAAGCTCAAAGGGCATGCACAACTTGGACTTGAAGCCCTCGTGCGACTTGAGGCTGTCGCGCGAGACGCCATAGACGACGGCCCCGGCACGGTCGAACTCATCATTGAGCGCCGTGAAGTCCTGCCCCTCGGTAGTACAGCCGGGGGTGTTGTCCTTGGGATAGAAGTAGAGAACGACTTTCTTGCCGCGTAGCGACGAGAGGGTAACGGAATCGCCGCCCGTGGCAGGCAGCGAGAAATCCGGAACCGGTTGATCCAGCATCAGGGTCTCCTTGTTCGGACTGGCGATACCAGCGTATCGACAATCCCGGAGCGTCGCAACCTTGGACCGAAATATATGCGCCATGCACGCACGGCTGCGATTTTGGGCGTATCTTTTGACGCTTTGACGGCGCTAGCCGGCTGCCATCCAGTCGCCGACAACCTGAACCTGCACCGCCGTCGGCAGTTCTCCGTCGAGCCGGATCACGGGACAGGCAAGCTTTCCGAGCCAGTCCTCATGTCGCGCGCGGCTGCGCATCTGGAGGCCTCCTTCGTCGTAGGCAGCCGCCCATTCCACGAATGCCAGATGCTGCTCGTGCATCGCCCCGCCCGGTGCCAGCGTGGCGACGCCGTAGCGGGCGACTTCGCGGGCACGCAGGCGCCGCACGCGTTCTTCGGTGGGCACCGTCAGGAAAATCACCAGATCCAGTCGCTCGATGAACACATCGCCCCACGGCACCATCGATCCGGACAGCACCCATGCGGGCGTCTCCTCCATGGCCGCACGCAGCAGCGACACGCGATCCTGCAAAGGACGCGCTTGGCGATAAGGTGGATCGGTGGGCGCCCAGTAGAAATCGTCAGTATCCAGGTGCTGCGCACCCGATTGCGTCGCCAGCGCACGCCCCAACGTCGTGGTGCCGCAACAGGAAGCGCCCAGAACGTGGATACGTGCGAAACCGCCCATGTTTCAGTTTGCAGGCGTGTCGAGGATCAACGCAGCTGCGACCTTGCGACCTTCTGAAGCGAGGATGTTGTACGTCCGGCAGGCCGAGCCGGTATCCATGACTTCAAAGCCGATCTGGGCCTCGATCAGTGGCCGAAGCAGCGAAGGATGCGGGAAGCGCTGGCGCGCTCCCGTGCCGATGATCACCAATGCGGGCGCCAGATCGACCAGCGTCTGCATATCGGCCTCGGCCAGCCCGTCAAAGCCGCGCGCAGCCCATGAATCGACGACTGTCTCGGGCGTGACGACGAGATTTCCCTCATGACGCTGCCGGTTGATGGAAACATGCGTGGCGTCATACGAGGTGACCATGTTGTCGTTCGAAGCGGCGTCGCGGGTCAGTTTCATGATGTCTGAAGGCATGGCGCGTCGCATGGTGCGACGCTGGAAATGGCGGGACAGCGCCGTGGCGCTTTGAACGGGCCTTATCGCTCATTCCGTTCGATCACGCAAGCCATACGGAATGGCCTTGGGAAGGGCGTTTCATCGCGAGCAGACAGCCCAAAGGCGCGTTTTTTTGCAAAAGAACGCATGGTTTGCCTCCACTGCGACTCGCCGGACCCAAATGGGCGGTGGGTCTTGATATCATTGCAGGTCTTTTTGTCGCATGGCTGCGGCGCGCTGGCGCCCGGCCGGAAGCAGGCCATCCGAGGGGCCGATCATGAAGCAGGGCACTCCACTCCGCATCGCCGAAGGCGGCGAACAGCAGACCACGACCGAACCGCGCGCGCGGACTTTCCGCAAGTCCGCCAAGCTGGCCAACGTCTGCTACGACATCCGTGGGCCCGTTCTCGACCGTGCTCGGCAGATGGAGGAAGAAGGCCATCGCATCATGAAGCTGAACATCGGCAACGTGGCCGTGTTCGGTTTCGAGCCGCCCGACGAGATCGTGCAGGACATGATCCGCAACTTGCCGGATGCCGCCGCGTACACCGACTCCAAGGGGCTCTTCGCGCCGCGCCGCGCGGTCGTGCACTACACGCAGCAAAAGAAGATCCCGGGAGTGACGGTCGATGATGTGTATCTCGGCAACGGCGCCTCCGAACTCATCGCGCTGTCGATGAACGCGCTGCTCAACAACGGCGACGAAGTGCTGATCCCGGCGCCGGACTATCCGTTGTACACGGGTGTCGTGGCACTGTCCGGCGGCACGCCGGTGCATTACATCTGCGACGAGCAATCGGGCTGGATGCCGGACATCGCCGACATCCGCCGCAAGATCACGTCGAACACCAAGGCGATCGTCGTCATCAACCCGAACAACCCCACTGGCGCGCTCTACCCGCGCGAGGTGCTGGAAGACATCGTGCAGGTGGCCCGCGAACATCAACTGGTGGTGTTTGCCGACGAGATCTACGACAAGACGCTGTACGACGGCGCCACGCACACGAGCATCGCCTCGCTGGCCGACGACGTACTGTTCCTCACCTTCAACGGCCTGTCGAAGAACTACCGCTCCTGTGGCTACCGCTCGGGGTGGATGGTGGTGTCGGGCGAAAAGCGCCACGCGCGAGACTACATCGAAGGCCTGAACATGCTGGCCTCGATGCGCCTGTGCGCCAACACGCCGGGGCAACTGGCGATCCAGACCGCACTGGGCGGCTACCAGAGCATCGATGACCTGGTCGCACCGGGCGGCCGGTTGTCCCGCCAGCGCGATCTGGCCTACGACCTGCTCAGCGCCATTCCGGGCGTGAGCCTGGTCAAGCCGCAGGCGGCGCTGTATTGCTTCCCGCGCCTGGACCCGAAGATGTACCCGATCGCCGACGACCAGAAGTTCGTGCTCGAACTGCTGGAGGCCGAGCGCGTACTGCTGGTGCAGGGCACCGGTTTCAACTGGATCGCACCGGATCACTTCCGTGTCGTGTTCCTGCCGCACGAGGACGATCTGCGCGAGGCGATCTCGCGCATCGCACGCTTCCTCGATGGCTACCGAAAACGGGTCGCATAAGGCACGGCCGGAATGTCGCTCACCCTCATCGACATCTGTGACGACCAAGGCAACATCGCCCAGCCGGAATGGCTGGCGAAGGCCGAAGGGGTGCACCGGCAACTTCGCCCAAATCTGCCCGCCGAATACGCGGCGCGCTTGGCGCGCATATTCGCCGACGGCGGCCGCATGACGATAGCGGTCGAAGACGACGCCGTGCGCGGTGTGGCCGTCTGGCGCTGCTTTGAAGATACCCACAACGGAACCAAGTTCTACGTCGATGACCTCGTCACCGACGCAGCGCACCGTTCCCGCGGTGTCGGCCAGGCCCTTCTCGGGTTGCTGGCCGACAAGGCGCGGGCGCGGGGCGCGGACAACCTCGTGCTCGACTCCGGCGTGCAACGCCATGGCGCGCACAGGTTCTACTTTCGCGAAGGCTTCGCGATCATCTCCCACAACTTCAAGAAACCGCTTGTATGAAACCTATCAACGTTGGCCTGCTCGGTATCGGCACCGTCGGCGGCGGCACCTGGACGGTGCTGGCCCGCAACGAGGAAGAAATCACCCGTCGCGCGGGGCGCCCGATTCGAATTACGGCCGTGGCGGATCGCAACGTTGATCTGGCCAAGCAGGTCACGGGCGGTGCGGCACGCATCACGTCGGATGCATTCGAACTCGTGCGCGACCCCGAGATCGACATCGTCGTCGAACTGATCGGCGGCTATACCATCGCCAAGGACCTGGTGCTGGAAGCGATTGCGAACGGCAAGCACGTGGTCACCGCCAACAAGGCGCTGCTGGCCGTGCACGGCACCGAGATCTTCCGCGCGGCGCAAGCCAAGGGCGTGATGGTGGCGTTCGAGGCCGCCGTGGCCGGTGGCATCCCCATCATCAAAGCGCTGCGAGAAGGCCTGTCGGCCAACCGCATCCAGTGGATCGCCGGCATCATCAACGGCACCACGAACTTCATCCTGTCGGAAATGCGCGACAAGGGCCTGCCCTTTGCCGACGTGCTGAAAGAAGCCCAGCGCCTGGGCTACGCTGAAGCCGACCCGACTTTCGACATCGAAGGCGTGGACGCCGCGCACAAGGCCACCATCATGTCGGCCATCGCCTTCGGCATCCCGGTGCAGTTCGACAAGGCTTACGTCGAAGGCATCACCAAGCTGGAGGCGACCGACATCAAGTATGCCGAGCGTCTGGGTTATCGCATCAAGCTGCTGGGCATCGCGCGCCGCCGCCAGCAAGGCGTGGAACTGCGCGTGCACCCGACGCTGATCCCGTCCAAGCGCCTGATCGCCAACGTCGAAGGCGCGATGAACGCCGTCGTCGTACAGGGTGACGCCGTGGGCTCGACGCTGTATTACGGTAAGGGCGCGGGCGCGGAGCCCACTGCTTCGGCCGTGATCGCCGACCTCGTGGACGTAACCCGCCTGCATACCGCCGACCCGGAAAACCGCGTACCGCATCTGGCGTTCCAGGCCGACCAGTTGGTCGATCTGCCGATCCTGCCGATCGACGAGGTGGAAACCGCCTACTACCTGCGCATGCGGGTCGAAGACAAACCGGGCGTGCTGGCCGACATCACGCGCGTGCTGGCCGATCACAACATTTCGATCGACGCCATGCTGCAACAGGAGCCAGGTGAGGGCGAATCGCAGGCCGACATCATCACCTTGACGCATCGCGCCATCGAGAAGAACGTCAACGCCGCGATCGCGCGCATCGAAGACCTGCCGACCGTGGTCAGCAAGGTCACGCGCATCCGCCTGGAAGAACTCAACTAAAGCCGAACCGGGGCCACGGCCCCTGCCCCGTCCGCAGCGGATTCGATGCAGCGGACGGGGCGCGAACCTTCGAGTACGCTCATGCAATATTTGTCCACCCGTGGCCAAGCGCCGCGCAAGACCTTCACCGAAATCCTGCTCGGCGGCCTGATGGAAGATGGCGGCCTGGCATTGCCGGTCGACTACCCCAAGCTGACCGAAGCCGAGCTGACCGCCATGCGCGGCATGAACTATCGAGAGCTGGCCTTTGCCGTGCTGTCGAAGTTCGCCGACGACATTCCGGCGGACGACCTCAAGCGCATCATCGACAAGACCTACACGGCCGCCGTGTACAGCAACGGCCGCCCGGATTCGGATTTCGAACAGATCACGCCGCTGCGCCGTCTTGAAGACGGCCTGTACCTGCAGGAACTGTCCAACGGTCCGACGCTGGCCTTCAAGGACATGGCGATGCAGTTGCTGGGCAACCTGTTCGAGTACGCGCTCGGCCGCACCGGCGAGACACTGAACATCCTGGGCGCCACCTCGGGCGACACCGGTTCGTCGGCTGAATACGCCATGCGTGGCAAGCAGGGCGTAAAGGTTTTCATGCTCTCGCCTTACGGCAAGATGAGCGCGTTCCAGACGGCGCAGATGTTCTCGTTGCAGGACCCGAACATCTTCAACCTGGCCGTACGTGGCGTGTTCGACGACGCCCAGGACATCGTCAAGGCGGTGTCGAACGATCTGGACTTCAAGGCCAAGTACCGCATCGGCACGGTCAATTCGATCAACTGGGCTCGCGTGGTCGCGCAGGTTGTGTACTACTTCAAGGGCTACTTTGCGGCGACGACTTCGAACGACCAGGAAGTGGCCTTCTCGGTGCCGTCGGGCAACTTCGGCAACATCTGCGCCGGCCACATCGCGCGCATGATGGGGCTGCCGATCCGCCGCCTGATCCTGGCGACCAACGAGAACAACGTGCTGGAAGAGTTTTTCCGCACCGGCGTCTATCGCCCGCGCACCTCGGCGGAAACCAGGCAAACGTCGAGCCCGTCGATGGATATCTCGAAGGCTTCGAACTTCGAGCGCTTCGTCTATGACCTCGTCGGACGCGACGCCGACACCGTTCGCGAACTGTGGCGCGAAGTCGACCGTGGCGGCGCGTTCGATCTGACCCGCACCCCGCATTTCGCCAAGGTCGCCGATTACGGCTTCGTGGCGGGCCGCAGCTCGCACGCCGACCGTCTTGAGACGATCCGCAAGGTGTGGGCAGATCACAACGTGATGATCGACACGCACACGGCGGACGGTCTGAAAGTGGGGCTGGAATACCGCGAAGCCGGGGTGCCCCTGGTGGTGCTGGAAACCGCGCTGCCCGCCAAGTTCGAAGAGACCATCCGCGAAGCGCTGAACCAGAGTCCGTGGCGCCCCAAGGCCTACGAGAACATCGAAGCCCTGCCACAACGCTCGACAGTGGTCGACGTCAGCACCCAGCAGGTCAAGGACTTCATCGTCGCCAACATCTGACCATCCCCAACCCGTGACCGGCACGCGTCGGTCACGGCGCCCCTCGATCGCGCAGCGCCATATTGCCGGCGGCGATCCAATCAACGAATCAGGAAAGCCGCACGAGTAGTCAGGACGTGCCGCGGCACCGCATACGCCGCGCCCCGAACCGTCGAACTGCGAAGAATGTGTTCAGGGCCTGGCGCGTTCGACGCCGCCGCTGACGGCCACGATCTCGGACGCCAGTTGCTTGTCCATCGCCATGATGTGATTGCGCAGCCAGTCGGTCAGAAAGGTGTGCACCTTGAGCGACATGGTGACTGCGCCGCTCGTGCAACGGGCCTGCAGCTCACGAACCTCGCGAATCAGGCGATCATGTTCGGCCTTGTGTGCAGCGTAACCGGCGTAGCCGATCTGGCGCATGTAGTGCTCTTCGCGACGGAAGTGCATTTCGGTGTAGCGGACGAGTTCCTGCAGAACGGGCCCCACGGCCGACGACCCTTGCCCCACACGCATGGCGTCATGCAGGCGGTCCAGCATCTCGAACAACGCTTGGTGGTCATCATCGATGGCACGATTGCCAACGCGCAAGTCCTCGCTCCAGCGAACGACTGCCATGATAGGGGCTCCGCAACTCAGTAAGGTGAAGTTGCAGTATCAGAATTTTCTTACCCGCATTGATTGACCACTATCAATGGCCGGCCCGAGAGGGCCGGATTTCCGCAGTTCTCGTCAGGCGGCGTACCAGAGCACAGCGAAAAAATGGCACGTCGCCCCTGCCAGTACGAACAAATGCCAGATGAAGTGGAAGAAGCGCAGGCGCGAACTGAGCGCGTAGAACACCGTACCGACGGTATAGGCCAGCCCGCCGCCAGCCAACCACAGTAGGCCATTGAGAGGCACCTTGGCGCTCATCGGCGCGGCGGCGATGACGATCAGCCACCCCATGGCAAGGTAGATGCTGACCGACAACCACTTGCGGTTGAGCCGGTTGAAAGCCTTCAGCAATAGCCCGATGGCGGCCAGCGCCCAGACCAGACCGAACAGCGTCCAGCCCCAGGTGCCACTGAGTACGCCAAGCGTAAAAGGCGTGTACGTCCCCGCGATGAGCAGGTAGATGGCGGCGTGGTCGACGCGGTGGAAGAACTCTTTGACGCGCCCGCGCGGCATGGCGTGGTACAGCGTGGAGCTCAGGTACATGAGGATCATCGTGGCGGCGAAGACACTGGCACCGATGATCTCCTGCACACCGCCATCGAGTGCAGCGAATACCAGGAACGGAGCCCCGACGATGGCCGCCACGCAGCCGACACCGTGACTGATGCTGTTTGCAACTTCCTCGCCCAGGGTCTGAAGGCGCTTGACCCGCCCCTTTGCCACTTCAACTACCGTCATCGCATGTCCACGATCAACAAACCGAGCAAATCAGTTTAAGGCCGCTCAAACCCGCCCCATTTGATTTGGAGTAGTACCTGCGCATTTGTCGGGCGCTGGAACGGAAAAATCAGAGCAACTTACGCGGATTCATCAGGCCCTTGGGATCGAGCGAACGCTTGATGGCTTTCATCAGTTCCAGTTCAAGCGGCTGTTTGTAGCGCCGGATTTCCTCTCGCTTGAGCTGTCCGAGCCCATGCTCGGCGGAAATCGAACCGTTCTTCGCTGCTACCGAATCGTGCACGATGCGGTTCACGCGGGGCGTCTGCGCGATGAAGGTGGCGTTGTCCGAAGCGTCCGGCTTGGACATGTTGTAGTGCAGGTTACCGTCGCCGACGTGGCCGAAGGCAACGATGCGTACATCCGGAAACTCGCTGCGCAAAGCGGCCCCCGCTTCGCGCAGGAAGTCAGGAATGCGGCTCACCGGCACCGACACATCATGCTTGATGCTGATGCCTTCCACGCGCTGCGCTTCCGAAATGTTCTCGCGCAGTGACCACAATGCTGCGGCTTGCGCTTCGCTGGCAGCGAGCACGGCATCGAGCACGAGGCCGCTCTCCATGGCCTCGCCCAACCCTTCTTCGAGCAACGGCGCGGTGATGTCCCCCGCAGCCGGATCGCTCAGTTCAACCAGCGCATACCAGTCGTGCGCATCGGAAAGCGGGTCGCTCGTGCCGGGCATGTGCTTGAGGACCAGTTCGAGCGCCGGGCGGCCGACGATCTCAAAAGCCGACAAGCGATCGCCCGCCGTCCCGCGCATGAGCGCCAGCAGTTCGATGGCCGCATCGGCGTCACGCAACGCCACCCAGCCCACGCTGCGCGAGCGCGGCAGGGGAAACAGCTTGAGCACCGCGGCAGTGATGATGCCGAGCGTACCTTCGGCGCCGATGAACAAGTGCTTGAGGTCGTAGCCAGTGTTGTCCTTACGTAGCCCGCGCAAGCCGTTCCAGATCTGCCCGTCTGGCAACACCACCTCCAGCCCCAATGTGAGTTCGCGCGTGTTGCCATAGCGCAGCACGTGCACGCCGCCCGCGTTGGTGGAGAGGTTGCCGCCGATCTGGCAGGTACCTTCGGCGGCCAACGACAGCGGAAACAACCGATCGTGGTCCTGCGCGGCCTCTTGCACGGCCGCCAGGGTGCAGCCGGCCTCGACAGTGATGGTGTTGTTGGCGGTATCGACCTCGCGCACGCGATTCAGACGTCCGGTCAAGACGATCACTTCGCCCCCCTGGCATGGCACGCTCCCCCCTACCAGACCCGTATTGCCACCTTGCGGCACGATTGCGACGCCATGGTCGGCACACAGGCGCACGACCGCCGCCAGTTCTTCGGTCGAGGCCGGACGCACGGCGCACAACGCCTGTCCGGTATAGCGTCCACGCCAGTCGGACAAATACGGTGCGAGGTCATTGGGAGCGTCGACGACATAGGCATCGCCAACGATGCAGCGAAGACCTGCAATCAGTTCTTGCATGGGCAGCCCTTCTGATGGGACGGCGGGAGGAGGAGCGTCGATGATCGCACGCAGACGCCTGCGACGTCACGAGCACCATGCACGCGGTCAGAACCGCTCGGCAACCTTGTCGAGATATTCGATCGGCACCACCAGTTGGCGATGCCCGGATTCGGACAGGCACAGGTTGATGCGCGACAGGCGCGCGTACAAGGCACCTCGTTCGCCACCCTCACCCGCCGTTGCCAACTGCAATGCGATCTCGACGGCTTCGCGGTGCATTTCGAGCTCGGGCGGAATGTAGCCGGAAGTCTTGAGCAGCCGGTAGGCGGTCCGCATTTCCGGAGGGACGAGCGAGAGGTCCTCATCGGGCAACGGTTGCCCCGCGCCCGGAAGATCGTCGAACTCGCCACGATCGCAGGCTTCTGCGATCTGGCGTTCGGCAAGTTGATCGAGGATGAACATGGGCAGCTCCTTCAGCGCGCCACGCATTCGAACGGCGTTGCATTCACGCAGACCAGGGCGGGAAGCCGCAGACAGCGCGCCGTAGCCGGCACGGCTCCCAAAACGCAGTCACTCGTTTGAAGGCAACACCATATCAATCGTCGGCGAAGACCGGCTCTGCATACAGATCGTGCACGTCGCTGTCGGTGACCCGCACTTTGTAGAAGCCGCCGACCTGCATATCGTAACCGTCGGGAATGATCACCTGGCCGTCGATTTCGGGAGCGTCGCCTTCGGAACGCGCCACCGCGCCCTCTTCGCTGACCTCATCGACCAGCACCACCAGTTCGCGCCCCACTTTGTCCTTCAGGCGCTGCACGCTGATTTCTTCCTGGTACTCCATGAGGCGCAGGCGGCGGTCTTCGCGCTCTTCGTCCGCGACCGCGCCCGGCAGGTCATTGGCGGTCGCGCCTTCGACCGGTGAATAGGCAAAGGCGCCCACGCGATCGAGCCGCGCTTCGTCAAGGAAGTCGAGCAATTCCTGGAATTCCGCCTCCGTCTCGCCAGGAAAGCCGGTGATGAACGTGCTGCGGATGGTCAGGTCCGGGCAGATTTCGCGCCAGCGGCGGATGCGCTCGAGGTTGTTTTCGGCGCTGGCCGGACGCTTCATGGCTTTGAGAACGCGCGGGCTGGCGTGCTGGAAAGGGACGTCCAGGTACGGCAGCACCTTGCCCTCGGCCATCAGCGGCAGGATGTCGTCGACGTGCGGATACGGATAGACATAGTGCAGGCGCACCCACACGTCGAGCTCCGACAGCGCCTTGCACAGGTCGTACATCTTCGTGCGCAGGGGACGGCCATTCCAGAAGCCCGTGCGGTACTTGGTGTCGACGCCGTACGCGCTGGTGTCCTGCGAAATGACGAGGATTTCCTTCACGCCGGATTTGACCAGCGCTTCAGCTTCGCGCATCACCTCGTGGATCGGGCGCGACACGAGATCACCTCGCATCGACGGGATGATGCAGAAAGTGCAGCGATGGTTGCAGCCTTCGGAAATCTTCAGATACGCGTAGTGTTGCGGTGTGAGGCGAACACCTTGAGGCGGCACGAGATCGATGAATGGGTCGTGCGGCTTGGGCAGATGATCGTGCACCGCCAGCATGACTTCTTCGGTCGCGTGCGGGCCCGTCACGGCGAGCACCTTCGGGTGCACCTGCTCGACGATACCGCGACCGTCGCCGTCTTTCTTGGCGCCCAGGCAGCCGGTCACGATGACCTTGCCGTTTTCCTTCAGCGCCTCGCCAATGGCGTCCAGGGATTCTTCGACGGCAGCGTCGATGAAGCCGCAGGTATTGACGATGACCAGGTCAGCCCCATCGTAGTCGGAGGCAACCTCGTAACCCTCCGCGCGCAGACGGGTGAGGATGCTTTCGGAGTCGGACGTCGCTTTCGGGCAGCCGAGGGAGACGAACCCGACGCGGGGCGTGGCAGTAGTGGCAGTCAAAACAGGAACCTCTGTGGGGCGCAGCCTGCGCGACGGGCGAGCCTTGAATTCGGGGCAGCACAATGCCGAACGCCCGCATGAGCGGGCGTTCGGCATTGACTTCGCGCGGGCGGATTATCGCACTAATGGGCTCGGATGGGCGCAGGCATCACTTCTTTTCGCCCGTTTTTTCACCGGCTTTTTCATTCGGCTTGTCGGTGGCCGATGGGACCGGGTAGTTCGGAAACTGGAAACCGGAGAACAGATTACGGGCCTGGGACTCCACCTGTTCCTGCATCTGCACGAACATGCGTTTGCTCTGCTCCATGTAGGCGCCCATCATGCTGTGCAGCGCCGGGCCCTGGAAGCTGAGGAACTGCGCCCACATGTCCTTGCTGGCCGGGCTGTTCTCGCCGTAGAGCGACTTGGCCTGCTCCTGCAGCTTGACCTGCATGTCGGTGAAGGCCTTGATGTTGTTTTCGAGGTAACGCCCCATGAAACCCTGCATGGCATTGCCGTAGAAGCGGATCATCTGGGCCAGCAGATCGCTGGTGAACATCGGCGTGCCGCCGCTTTCTTCTTCCAGGATGATCTGCAGCAGGATGGAACGGGTGATGTCTTCGCCGCTCTTGGCGTCAACCACCTGGAACTCCTCGCCCGCGAGGACGAGATCGCGAACGTCCGCGAGCGTGATGTAACAACTGGACGCCGTGTCGTAAAGACGGCGGTTCGGGTACTTCTTGATGAGACGCGAGTGCTGCTCGGCCATTCAGTTTCTCCTCCGATGCGTCCGTTCTGAGCGACGGTTGGGCGCGATTATAGCAACCTAAATCGGTGAACCTGCCCATCGGGTCGCGTAAAATCCCGCTCGGCATACCGAGCGGGCGGTCCCGACCGCCCGCCAACCACCGCCGGACCTTGGCGCCGATGGCGGGCGCGGGGCCGGCGACAGCAGGCCGACAGGCTCAGACCATGTGCAGGCCGCCGTTGATATTGATAGTCGCGCCCGTGATATACCCGGCCTTGTCGGAAGCCAGGTAAGCACACAGGTCGCCGATCTCTTCGGGCGTGCCCAGGCGGCCGGCAGGGATGGTGGCGACGATCTGGTCGCGCACTTCTTCCTTGATGGCCATGACCATGTCGGTGCCGATGTAGCCCGGCGCGATGGCGTTGACCGTGACTCCCTTCTTGGCGACTTCCTGCGCGATGGCCTTGGTGAAGCCCAGGATGCCGGCCTTGGCTGCGGAATAGTTGGCCTGACCGAACTGCCCCTTCACCCCGTTGACCGACGAAATATTGATGACGCGACCAAAGCCGCGCTCGGCCATTCCCTGCAGCACGCCATGGGTGACGTTGAACACACTGTCCAGGTTGGTCGACAGGACAGCATCCCACTGGCTCTTATCCATCTTGCGGAACGTGGCGTCGCGCGTGATGCCGGCGTTATTGACCAGCAGATCGATCGGGCCGACTTCGGCTTCGATCTTCTTGATCATGGCCTGGCATTGGTCGAAATCCGTCACGTCGGCTTCGCCCGCGATGAACTGGAATCCTTCGGCGCGCGTCTTGGCCAGCCACTCGTCCTTGGGCGGGAAATCCGGCAGGCAGTTGGCGACGACTGTCCAGCCGTCTTTGGCCAGCGACTTGCAGATTGCGGTGCCAAGGCCACCCATGCCGCCCGTGACGAGCGCAACTTTCTTGGTCATTGTCTTCACCTCTCATCGTTGACACACACCGACCGCCGGGGGATGCGGGGCCGGTTCTTGCGCCGCCAGGGTCGGCGCTCCCGGAAATTCGTGGCCGCCAGACTCCTGGCGCGCCGCTTCAGTACATGTGCTGCCCACCGTTGATCGAGATATTCGCGCCCGTCAGGAACGCGGCTTCATCCGATGCAAGATAGGCGACGAGTCCTGCGACTTCTTCTGGCTTGCCCAGACGGCTGATGGGAATCTGCGGCAGGATCTTGGATTCGAGGATCTCGGCCGGAATCTGCGTCACCATCTTGGTACCGATGTATCCCGGAGAAATGGTATTGACCGTCACGCCATGCTTGGCCACCTCGAGCGCCAGTGCCTTCGTGAAACCATGCATGCCGGCCTTGGCGGCGGAATAGTTGGTCTGGCCGAAGGCGCCTTTCTGGCCATTCACCGAAGCGACATTGATGATGCGGCCCCACTTGCGTTCGGTCATGCCCTCCATGACCTGCTTGGTCATGTTGAATACGCTGTCGAGATTGGTGTTCATGACCGCGTCCCAGTCGGCCTTGGTCATCTTCTTGAATGTCATGTCGCGCGTAATGCCGGCGTTGTTGACCAGCACGTCGACCGCACCGACTTCTTTCTGGATCTTCGCCACGCAGGCATGGCACGAGTCGAAGTCGGTGACATCGCACTCGTAGGCGCCAAAGTCGTGGCCCTGCTGGCGCATGTTGGAGAGCCACTCGCCGGCCTTGTGGTTATTGGGCGAATAGGTCGTGATGACCTTGTAACCGAGCTTTTCCATCTTCATGCAGATCGCTTCGCCCAGGCCGCCCATGCCACCCGTGATCAATGCAACGCGAGCCATCGTCCTATCTCCTCAGTGAGTGCCCTCTTGTGCGAGCGCCACGATCCGGGCTGACCGCCGCGCTGTCGACCCGCCTGCGCGGATCACCGGGACCGCAAAGCCGTCCCCCTCAGGCCGGCTCCCGGACATAGCTGCCCGGCGCGGCCTCGATCTGCCTGTAACGACGATTGCCCAGCCGCTCGCGTGCCGGCACCTGTTCGCCGCTGCGTTGTACGAGCCACGCCGACCAGTGCGGCCACCAGCTGCCGGGCACTTCGGTCGTATTGTGATGCCATTGTTCGGCGGTTGCTGCCACGTCGCCGGTCCAGTAGTGGCGCTTCTTCTTTGCGGCCGGATTGATGACGCCGGCAATATGCCCGCTCGCGCCGAGCACGAAAGTTGCATCCTTGCTGCCGAGCAGACGCACGCCGAGGTAGGAAGTCTTCCACGGTACGATGTGGTCTTCGCGCGAAGCATAAAAATATGCCGGGCAATCGATCTTGCCCAGGTCCACCGGCTGACCGAGCATGGTCAGCTTGCCGGGCACCCGGAGGCTATTCTCCAGGTACATGTTGCGCAGGTACCACGATGCGAACGGCCCTGGCAGATTAGTGCTATCGGCATTCCAGAACAACAGGTCGAATGCCGGCGGCTTGTTGCCCCGCAGGTAGTTGTCGACCACGTAGTTCCAGACCAGATCGTTCGGCCGCAGGCTGGAGAAGATGTTGGTAAACTCTTGTCCGGTGATGAGTCCGCCCTTGCCGATGGTTGTCTCGCGCGCAGAGACAGAAGCCTCGTCAACATAGCAGGCGATGTCCCCGGTATCGGCGAAATCCAGCATGGTGGTGAGGAAAGTGACGCAGCCCACCGGGTCTTCACCACGCGCACGGGCCACCGCCAGCGCGCTGCCAACGAGCGTCCCCCCCACGCAGAAACCCAGAATGTTCGGTTTGGCGACCTTGGTGATCTCGCGCACCACGTCGAGCGCCTTGAGGACTCCCTGATCGAGATAATCGTCCCACCCAAGCGCACTCTGTTCGGCCTTGGGGTTGCGCCACGACACCAGGAAGACCGTGAAGCCCTGCTCGACCGCGTACCGGACGAACGAATTCTCGGGCTGCAGATCAAGGATGTAGTACTTGTTGATGCACGGCGGCACGATCAACAACGGTACTTCGGCCACCTTGTCGGTCAGCGGTGCGTATTGGATAAGCTGGATGAGTTCGTTCTGATAGACCACCGAACCCTGTGTCGTCGCCAGATTGCGCCCCACTTCGAAGGCGCTCTCATCCGTCATGGAAATGCGCCCGCGCTCGACGTCGGCAATGAGATTCATCAGACCGGCCGTGATGCTCTCACCCTTGGTGTCGAGCGCGCGTTGTACGAACTCGGGATTGGTCGCGGCGAAGTTGGCGGGCGACAGCGCGTCGATGTATTGGCGCGTCATGAACTTGAGCCGCTGGCGCGCGTGTTTGTCGCTCACCGGCACCAGATCGGCCACGGCCATCAGATAGTGCGCATTGATCAGGTATGCTTGACGAATGTAGTCGTAGAAGGGGCTCGTCGACCATTCAGGTGCCGAAAAGCGGCGGTCGCCGGGACTGGCCTTGGCGACCTGCGCGCGCTCTCCGGCTTCCACGCTGGACGCTGCCATGGTCGACCACAGGCGGGCGTGCTGTTCGAGATGTTCGCGCTGTAGTTGCGCAAGATGCTGCGCGTCGACCGACAAAGCGGGGGACGCAAGCCCTGCAAGAGGATGCTGGACCGCCGCCTGATCGGTCCCCTGCGGGATCCTGCCAAGCTGCTCGAAAAACACCTTTGCCATTTCCTGCCCGGACCGGACCAGATTTTCGAATACTTCACGCGGCTGCTGTGGCGTCATGAACTTCGGCGTCCTTCCATCAAGGGAATTTCAAGTGCGCAATCGACGCCCCGGTGCGGCGCGCGGCGAATCGATTTTTGCATCGCACCAATAGAGCGTCAAGGCGGGTTCTGCTCATGCATATCGTGATTATCGGCTGGCTTTTCGTTGCCGTCATGCTCGCCATCAGCCAGACCAGTCTGGTCGGCGCAGCAATTACCTTCATCATGTGGGGATTATTGCCGGCCGGGTTGATTACCTACCTGTTCGGGCGGCGCAAACGCAAAGGTGAGCGCAAGGGCGACAAGCCCGACTGACTAGTCGCGCCAGACAAGTGCCGCCATGCGCCCGGTGGTGCGATCACGACGATACGAAAAGAAATCGTCGCCCCGCTCGACGGTACATAGCCCCCCGCCGAAGATGCTCGCAACCGGCATGCCGCAGGCATGAAGGCGTTGACGCGCCAGCGTAAAGATATCCGCCATCCAGCGGTCGCCCTTGCCCGGCTCGAATGCAGCCGCTGCCTGCGCGTCGCGCCGCATGAAAATATCTCGGACCTCGGGTCCGACCTCGAAATGCGCGGGCCCGATGGCTGGGCCGAGCCATGCGATCACATCCTTCGGAGCGCGCTGCATGGCCGTCAGCGTTCTTTCGAGCACACCATCGGCCAGCCCGCGCCACCCTGCATGGGCAGCGGCCACTGCACTGCCGTCGCGACTGGCGAACAGAACCGGGAGGCAATCCGCCGTCATGACCACGCACACCGCGCCAGCGTCGCGCGATACCGAGGCATCGGCCTCGACGGGGATCGCTTGCTGCGCCGCCCAGCCCGCGTCGACGACCTTCACGCCATGCACCTGGGCAAGCCACGCTGGTTCGGCCGGCAGGAACTGCTCCAGCGCAGCGCGATTGGCAGCAACCGCGGCCGGATCGTCGCCGACGTGCGTGCCAAGATTGAAACTGTCGTACGGCGCCACGCTGCTGCCGCCGCGCCGCGTCGTCACCAGGGCGTGCACGCCAACGGGTGCCGGCCATTCAGGTACGAGCAGGACAGGGGCGGCCTGTTTCACGATGTGCTCTCCGCCCCCTGCCCGAGTGCTGCGATGAGTCGCTCCATATCGGCGGGCATTGCGGCCTCCCAGGTCATATGTTCGCCGGACGCCGGATGCAGTAGCCCAAGGCGGAAGGCATGCAGCGCCTGCCGACCGAATCCGGCTGCCGCTGCGGGCTGCGCACGCCGCCCGGCATAGACCGGATCGCCGATCAGCGGATGCCCGATGTGCGCCATATGGACCCGGATCTGGTGCGTGCGGCCAGTCTCCAGCGAGCACTCAACGAGCGTGGCGCCCGCCAGTCGCTGCAGCAGCCGGAAATGCGTCCGCGCCGGGCGGCCATTTGCCACCACTGCCATCTTGGTGCGTTGGGTCGGATGTCGGCCGATCGGCGCATCCACCGTGCCCGACGCAGGGGAGACCCCAACTACAACGGCGCGATAGACGCGCTTGACGGTCCGGGCCTGTAGCTGACGGACCAGATCGGTCTGTGCCTCCAGGGTCTTGGCGACCACCATCAGACCCGAGGTTTCCTTGTCCAGTCGATGCACGATCCCCGCACGAGGCAGTTCGGACATGTCTTCGTCGTGGGCCAGCAGTGCGTTGAGCAGCGTGCCGCTCCAGTTGCCGCTGCCCGGATGGACCACCAGCCCCGCCGGCTTGTTGATGACCAGGATGTGTTCATCCTCAAAGACCGTTTCGAGTGGGATGTCCTCTGGCGCGTCGGCCAGTGCCTGGCGGCTTTCGGCAGGGGCGACTTCGAGCACTTCTCCGCCGAGCAGCTTGGCCTTGGTATCGGTCAGGACGACCCCTGCGCGACTCACGCGCCCCTCGCGGATCCATCCCTGCAGACGGCTCCGGGAGTGCTCGGGCATCAGGCGGGCCAGGCCCGCGTCGAGCCGCTGCCCACCAAAATCGAGCGGAACCGTAAGACGACACAGGCCCTCTGCCGCCGATTCGCTATAATCGGCTGGATCTTTTCTTTGCGGTGTTGGAATGTTCAAGCTCACCAAATGGAGTGTACCGGTTGTTTTCGCGATTTGCCTCGCAGCCTGCGGCTCGAACGAGCCCAAGGACGACCCTAACGCCACCCCGCAACAAATGTACGCGGAAGCCAAGGACTTGATGGATTCCGGCTCGTACGAACAGGCCATCAAGCTGTATGAACGCCTGCAGGCGCGTTTCCCGTACGGGAACTACGCCCAGCAGGCCGAAATGGACGTGGCCTATTCCTACTACAAGCTGCGCGACGTGCCGTCGGCCGTGTCCGCGGCAGACCGATTCATCAAGGCGCACCCCAACCATCCGAACGTCGATTACGCCTACTACCTGAAGGGCTTGTCGTACTACAACACCGACGACAGCTGGATGACCTACATCGTTTCGATGGACCTGGCCGACCGCGACCCGATCGCCACGCGCGAGGCCTTCGATACGTTCAAGGAACTCATCACCCGTTACCCGAACAGCCGTTACACGCCAGACGCCACCGAGCGCATGAAGAAACTCGTCCAGGCGCTGGCCGACAACGAATTGCACGTGGCCCGCTACTACTCGGCTCGCCGTGCGCCGCTCGCGGCGGCCAATCGCGCCCAGGTCGTGCTGCGCCAGTTCCCGGAGTCGCCTGCCGTCGAAGAAGCACTCGGCATCATGGTGAAGTCCTATGAACAGCTCGGCCTGACCTCGCTGAGAAACGACGCCGAACGCGTGCTGCGCCAGAACTTCCCCAACAGCAAGTTCCTGACGGCCTCGAAGTAAGACCTCATGACCCCGGACCAGCTCGCGCTGTTCGTGCCTTTTGCGTTCATGCTGGCGATCGCGCCGGGGCCGGACAATCTCGCTGTGCTGGCGCTGGGCGTCTCCAACGGGCGACCTGCCGCCCTGGGTTTCGGCCTGGGTTGCGCGGCGGGCTGCCTGAATCACACGCTCCTGGCGGCCATTGGCGTATCGGCGCTCATAGCCGCGTCGCCCGTCGCCTTTGCCGTCCTGCAATACGCCGGAGCGGCCTATCTCGTGTGGCTCGGCATACGAATCCTGCGCAGTCCGGGTAGCGCGCTGTCCGCGCGCGCGCCAGACAGCCAGACGCGCTTCGGCGTGCAGTTCCGTCGCGGACTGCTGGCCAATGCAATCAACCCCAAGGTTGGCCTGTTCTTCCTGGCTTTGCTGCCGCAGTTCGTCCGTGCAGATGGCTGGGCAGCGCCGTGGCAGATACTGGTACTGGGCGTGATCTTCGGCGTCGTCAGCGGGATCGTCTTCAGCGCCGTGGCGCTGGGTGCGGCCGGCATCGGCCAATGGCTGGCGCGCCACCCGCGCGCCGCACGCTGGACAGATCACGCCAGCGCACTGGTTTTCATCGGACTGGGCATCCGGCTCGCCCTTGGCGAGCTGCCGCGCGCCGCGCGCTGAACGCGGCGACACGGCCCTCCTCCACGATCAACGTTTCTCCGCCAGCAGTTGGCTGCGCGCTTCGGCAAGTTGCTCGAGTTGCGCCTTGCTCACGCGTGGATACTCAAGCTTCATATCGCGCATCGCGTCGATGATGGCAGCCGCCACGGCCAGCCGCGTAAACCACTTGTTGTCCGCCGGAATCACATACCACGGTGCGAACTCGGTACTGGTGTTGCGGATGGTGTCCTCGTACGCCTTCATGTACTGGTCCCAATACGAGCGTTCGCGGATGTCGGAGGCCGAGAACTTCCAGTGTTTTTCCGGCGTATCCAGCCGTTCCATGAACCGGCGCTTCTGTTCGTCTGCCGACACGTACAGGAAGAACTTGAGGATGAGCGTGCCGTTGCGGGCCAGGTAACGCTCCACGCTGTTGATGTCTTCGAAACGTTCCTGCCAGACCTTCTTGGAAAGAAGCTCCGGCGGCATGTGCTGCGCGCGCAGGATTTCGGGATGCACCCGCGCCACGAGTGTCTCTTCATAGTACGAGCGATTGAAGATGCCGATCCGGCCACGTTCCGGCAGTGCCTTCAGGCAACGCCAGAGATAGTCGTGATCGAGTTCTTCCGCCGACGGCCCCTTGAAGGAGTGCACCTGGCAGCCCTGCGGATTGACGCCTGACATGACGTGGCGGATGGTCCCATCCTTGCCCGCCGCGTCCATCGCCTGGAAGATCAACAGGACAGACCAACGGTCCTGCGCATAGAGTTTCTGCTGCAGTTCGTCGAGCTCGGCAATGCCCGTCTGCAGGATCTGACGAGCTTCGGCCTTATCGGCCTTGAGACCGGCGGTATCGGCCGGATCGACGTCCTTGAGCCGGAACTTGCCAGGGCGCGTCACCTTGTACGGCGCCAGCATTTTCTTCAGGTCTCTCTTGGCCATGCGCTTCCTCATGCTGTGAGTGAACGGACGCCGTCATGACGCAGTGGTAGTCGGACACTTCGCGGCCGACACAGCCCCAATGCCCATCATGACGGCAACATTGCACACCCACTATAGCCTGTGCCCCAAGCGCACGCAGGCCGGGGCGTGACGCATTGCACAAGCCTTTGCGTTACGGCATTCTGAGTGGCTTTCCCGCAGCTCTCCCTCAGCCATCATGCAGATCCATACCACCATCGCCAGCCTGCGCGCCGCGCTCGCCGGCACGGGTCGCGTCGCTTTTGCGCCGACCATGGGCAACCTCCACGACGGCCACATCAGCCTGATGCGACAGGCGCACGGGCACGGTGACGCGGTCGTCTCGAGCATCTTCGTCAACCGTCTGCAGTTCGGCCCCAACGAAGACTTCGACAAATATCCGCGCACCTTTCAGCAGGATTGTGATCGGCTGGCCCAGGCCGGCGTGGATCATCTCTTCGCACCGGACGAGAAGGAACTCTATCCGCAACCGCAGCGGTATGTGATTCAGCCGGCCAGCGCGCACGACAGCATTCTCGAGGGCGCCTTCCGCCCCGGACATTTCCAGGGCGTGGCCACGGTCGTCGCCAAGCTGTTCAACATCGTGCGCCCGACCGCCGCACTGTTCGGCAAGAAGGATTACCAGCAATTGATGGTCATCCGCAACATGGTCGCCGAACTCAATATGGGTATCGAGATCATCGGTTGCGACACCGTGCGCGCCGACGACGGTCTGGCGCTATCGTCGCGCAACGGCTACCTGAGCGAAGCCGAGCGCGCGGAGGCGCCACGCCTGTCGGCCGAACTGCGCCGCATCGTCGAAGCTGTCATCGCCGGTCGACGTGACTACGCAGCGCTCGAACAAAGCGCAACACAAGCGCTCTCCCAGCACGGATGGAAGCCGGACTACATCGCCATTCGCCGGCAGGCGGACCTGCAGGCGCCTGAAGGCGACGCCCCTTTGGTCGTCGTCGCGGCCGCGCGCCTTGGCAACACACGGCTGATCGACAACATGGAAATAGCCCGCTGAACGAGCAGGCGAATCGTACGGCGGGCATCGCCTCGCGAGCCGCCGTCCGCTCATCGCGCCAACATCAGGCGCGAGGCTTTCTCGCCGGTGTATGCGCGGGTGCGGCGCGCAGGTATTGCGTGGGCCACGATTGTTCGTGTCCGAGCGCCTGGGCCGCATGCAGCGGCCAGTAGGGGTCGCGCAACAACTCGCGCGCCAGCAGGACGATGTCGGCCTGCCCTGTTCGAATGATGTGATCGGCCTGCGCAGGATCGGTGATCAAGCCCACTGCGCCACTGGCGATGCCGGCTTCATGGCGCACGCGCGCCGCAAACGCCGTCTGATAGCCCGGCCCGAGCGGAATATCGGCGCGCGCCAGCGTGCCGCCGGATGAGGTGTCGATGAGGTCGGCGCCGTCTTCGCGCAGCAGGGCAGCCAGCCGCACGGCATCGTCCGGCGTCCAGCCGCCCTCCTGGGCCCAATCGGTAGCGGACAGGCGCACGAATACCGGCAGACCGTCCGGCCACACGGCCCTCACCGCGCGCACCACTTCGCGCGCAAGACGCACGCGGTTGTCGAAGCTGCCGCCATAGTCGTCATCGCGCTGGTTCGAGAACGGCGACATGAACTGGTGCAGCAGATAGCCGTGCGCCGCGTGGACCTCCACCACCTCGAAGCCCGCCGCGATCGCCCTGTGCGCGGCGGCGACGAAATCGTCCACCACCTTGCGTATGCCGGCATGGTCGAGCGCCTCCGGCATCGGGTAGCTGTCGGCAAAGGGAATCGCGGACGGCGCCACGACTTGCCAGCCGCCCTTCGCTTCGGGCACCGCGCCGTTGCCGGCGCCAGGCGGCCAGGTGCTGGCCTTGCGACCGGCATGCGCCAGTTGCACGCCTGCCACCGCCCCCTGTCCGCGCACGAAATCCACGACGCGCTTGAGCGCGTCGGTTTGCGCGTCATTCCAGAGGCCAAGATCGCTGGGGCTGATGCGCCCTTCGGGCGACACCGCGGTCGCTTCACAGATGACAAGGCCGGCGCCGCCCGCCGCGCGCGCGCCCAAGTGGACCAGATGCCATTCATTGGCGAGCCCGTCCTGCGAGCTGTACATGCACATCGGCGAAACGGCGATCCGGTTGCGCAGTTCCAACTGGCGCAGCGCGATCGGCGAAAAAAGATGGGGGGGCATACGCAGTCCTCAGAGAGTCTGATTTTTTGACAGTAGTACAGCGGACGGGATACAGCGGATTCCGAGCGCGGTCGCTATTTGGGTAGGGCGCTTACATAGGGCACTGAATTTGGGACTTATCTTAAACCCGATACCTTGGCAGGTTCGTAACATCACCGCTCTCACCTGCCGATGTTTGCGTCATGACCCAGACCGAAACGCCCTACGTAACCCAAGCCGAGAAATTCACCGACGTAGTGCAAGCCTGCGTCGGCGTCTTCGCCAGCCATCCCGACGCGGCAGATCTCTGGCAGGTCTTCGACGATCTGACGCGGGCCTTCGACGGACTGACAGAGCCGGATGCACTGGCCACCGTGGCGCAGTTCATGGACCTGCCGGGCATGCAATCCGTCACCCGCACGCTGGCGCGCCGACTCACCGAACGCTCAGGGCAGAATGCCCGGGCTCATTACCTCTACGGCCGTAGCCTGCTGATCATCGATCGGGACTCGCCGGAAGCGGGCCCCGCTCTGGAGCGTGCCTGGAAGCTCGATCCTCACGCCGATCCGCTGCTGCCGCTGTGCCGCGCCGCCTCGTTCATCGCCCAGAAACGCTATGTCGAAGCCGAGCAAGCCTGCCGTACGATGCTGGAGCGGGCGCCGGACAACGCCGACGCCTACTCCAATCTCGCCGTCGCCCTGCGCCTGCAATACCGTCCGGACGAAGCCGTGATCGCGGGTGAAACAGCGCTGCGCATCGCTCCGGATCACCAGCATGCCCCGATCAACCTCGCGCTGGCCCTGATCGACAGCCAGCGTTTCGAAGACGCCCTGTCGCTGCTGCGGGCACTCATCGTCGACCGCCCCCATGACGACCGCATCCGCCTGCCGCTGGGCGAACTCGAACTGCGCTTTGGCATGTGGGAGAGCGGCTGGGCGAACCTGCATGCGCGCTTTTCGCTGGCAGGACTGCGCGAACAACTGGCGGCACGCGAGCAAGCATGCGGCGTTCCACACTGGCGCGGCGAGTCGCTCGAAGGTCGCACGCTCGGTGTATGGCTCGAACAAGGCTATGGCGATGCAATCCTGCTGATCCGCTTCCTGCCGCTGATCGCTGAACGCGTGCGTGCGCTCGGCGGCAAGCTGGTGTTTGGCTGCTTCGGCCCGCTGGTCGAGCTGTTCCGTCCTCTGATTCCCGAAGATGTGGAGCTGAACGTCGACTTTCTCCGCGCGACAGATTTCCATATCCCCCTCATGAGCTGCGGCGCGCCCTTTGCATTCGGCAACGCAACGCTGCCAGGCCATGCCTATCTGCGGGCGGACGATCAACAGGTGGCCCGTTGGCGCGAGCGCATGGGCATCGGCGACGGCAGGCTGCACGTCGCCCTGGCATGGACGGGCAATCCGGGGCAAGTTCGCAACGACGCGCGCTCGCTGCCGATGGACCAGCTCGAAAACCTGCTCGCGGCGCGCGACGTGGTGTTCCATTCGGTCAACCCGAGCGCTGGCGAAGTGGTCGCAGCGCTACGCGAACGAGGCTTCGACATCATCGACGCCAGCCCGGATCTGCATGATTTTTCCGCGACCGCGGCACTCCTGCTCGCGGCCGACGCGGTCGTCACGACCTGCACATCGGTCGCACATCTGGGGGGCGCCGTGGGCGCGCGCACCTTCCTGATGCTCGATCGCACAGGTTCCTTCGTCTGGGGAACGGAAGAACTGCGCTCGCCCTGGTATGACTCGATCCACATCGTGCGGCAGGCGCGCTTCGGGGATTGGCGCGATGTCGTTCAGCGCGTCCGTGAGACGCTGGCGTCGATGCAGGATGCCCCGGCCCCGGCCGGCCAGATCGTCGAAGACGCCACCGACCCGCGTGCGACACCGGCCAGGATTGCCAGGAAGAACAAGGCCGACAAAGCCAGCCGCAAGGCAGGCCGGAGCGCCCGCGCCCACCGCTGACCACACGTGGCGCACGCCATGAGCGCGTGCGCCCGCGTCGATCAGAACGGCAGTCCGACGTAGTTCTCTGCCAGCGAGGTCATCGCGGCACGCGAACTCACCACGTATTCAAGTTCCGAGCGCTGCAACTGGCGCTGGAAATCCGACGCGTCGGCAAACGAATGCAGCAAGCTCGTCATGAACCACGAGAAATGCTCGGCGCGCCACACGCGGCGCAACGCCGTGTCGCTGTAGCGCTCCAGCCCTTCCTGTTTGCCGTTGCGAATGGCCTCCACCAGCGCCAAGGCCAGCAAGCGCACATCCGCGATGGCGAGATTCATGCCCTTGGCTCCGGTGGGCGGAACGATGTGGGCGGCGTCGCCCGCCAGGAACAGGCGCCCGTGCCGCATTGGCGTCGCCACGAAACTGCGCATCGCCACGATGTTCTTCTGGAAGATGCGTCCCTCGGTGAGGCGCCAGCCATCGTCGTTCTCGAGACGCGAATGGAGTTCGGCCCAGATGCGGTCGTCCGACCAGTGTTCGACCTTGTCATGCGGATCGCACTGGAAGTACATGCGCTGCACCGTCGCCGAACGCGTACTGACCAACGCGAAGCCCCGCTCATGCTGCGCGTAGATGAGCTCGTGCGACGACGGTGGCGCTTCGACCAAAATGCCGAACCAGCCAAACGGATATACGCGTGAATAATCCTTGCGCACGTGGTGGGGAATCGTCCCTCGCGACACGCCGTGAAAGCCGTCGCAGCCGATCACGTAGTCGCATTCGAGGCGGGCCGCCTCGCCTTTGTGCGCAAAACTCACCGTCGGACGCTCGCTGTCGATATCGGCGATATTCACGTCCGATACTTCAAAGAGCAGTTGTCCCTGCGCCGCGAGTCGCGCCGCGACCAGATCCTTGATCACTTCATGCTGCGCATACACGGTGATCGATCGTCCGGTCAGTTCAGTCAGATCGATGCGGTGCCGCCGCCCGCCGAATGACAGCTCAATTCCGTGATGGACGAAGCCCTCGCGCTGCATGCGCTCGCCCACGCCGGTCTCGATCAGCAGGTCGCGCGAACCTTGTTCAAGCACGCCGGCGCGGATGGTGGCCTCGATCTCCTCGCGCGAACGACACTCCAGCACCACCGATTCGATGCCCTGCAGATGCAGCAGGTGCGACAGGAGCAAGCCCGCCGGGCCAGCTCCGATGATTCCAACTTGCGTGCGCATGACGCCCGTCTCCTCTGTTGTACGGCAACGGATTCGCTTGGACAAAAGCGATGCTTTCCCCAATGCCGGTCGGTGCGCCTTTGGGCGTCAAATGGCAACCGGCTCACCCGCCTGATATCAGAATCGTAGAGATCGCCAGCAACTCCGCGAATGGATGATTCCCATTTTTCCTTGTACTTTATCGACGTTCCGAAATGCCGCCCTCCGCCGCCGCAGCCATCGAACCCCGCGCTCCGCAGATTCCGGTTTTCGCCCTGTACGGCGAACAATGGCCAGAGTCCGAACCCGAGTTCGTCCACATCGAACTGATCGAAACGCGGGCGCGCTTCTACGACTGGGAGATCGATCTGCACGCGCACCGCGGGCTATTCCAGGTGCTATTCGTGCTGGGCGGCTCCGTCGATGCGGTCGTCGCCGACGAGCGCCTGACCGTCGAAGCACCGCTTGCGCTGATGATTCCGCAAGGCGTGCCGCATGGATTCCGTTTCTCGGCCGAGACACACGGTTATGTGCTGACGATTGCCGAAGCGCTGCTCTTCAAGGCGGGCGGGGATGCACGTACCCCACTGTTGCGCGAGCTGCTGCTCATGCCTCGCGCCGTATCGCTGACGTCTCTGCTCCAGCACACCGAGCGCATCGAATCCCTGCTCGCCCAGATCATGACCGAGGCCGCCTGGCCGATGCCCGGCCACACGTTGATGCTGGATTGGCTCGTGCATTGCGTGCTGATGCTGCTCGCGCGCCAGCACGCCGAAAGCCAGGTCTTGGCACGCGGCCAGGCCCGCGACACTGAATCGTTCGTGCGCTTCCGCACACTCGTCGAAGAACACTACGCCTCGGCCCGCGGCGTGGCCTTCTACGCCGAGCGCCTCCACATCACCGAAAGCCGGCTTACCCGCTTGTGCGAACGGCTCGCCGGCAAGTCGGCCTCGGCGCTCATCCACGAACGCATCCTCATGGAAGCCCGGCGACGACTGCTCTATATTGCGGCACCTGTATCGAAGATCGCCTTCGAGCTCGGTTTCGAAGATCCGGCCTACTTTTGTCGTTTCTTCAAGAAGTGCACCGGAATGACCCCAAGCGAGTTCCGGGCGCGCGCGCCGGGCGAATCGGCATGACGGCCGGGTGATGCATCCGCCCAAACAGACGCGGCACATCGAGCGCGGCCAGCGTGGGCGAGGCCCGCCCGCAGGCCTCCCCGGGCGACTACTGTATTGATATACAGCAGAAGAACTGCCAGCTATGATTCATAGTCTGCGTCGTCGCGCAGTTCGTGCACGAATCCTGCTTGAGGCCCCTTGATGACCCAACCCACACTCGTCGCCTGTCACGACTGCGACCTGCTCCAGCGCCGCCCCGTGCTGGAAGCCGGGCAGCAGGCGCGCTGCGTGCGCTGCGGCGCGCGCCTGGGGCGGCATCCCTACTCGCCCGTGGACCACACGCTGGCCTACGTACTCGGCGCGCTGACGACCTTCATCATCGGCAACTGTTATCCGGTCGTCTCGCTGGAGAGCAGCGGCATCATGACGCACGCCACGCTGCTGGGCGCCGTCAGAGCATTGCATGCCGACAACATGGATGCGGTCGGCGCACTCGTGCTGTTCACCGGCTTCATTGCCCCGCTGACCATCCTGCTGTCGCTTACCTACCTGCTGCTGCCGCTCGAACTGGGACGGCTGGCGCCCGGCTTTGCGCACCTGTTCCGCCTGTTCATCAGTGTCTCGCCGTGGGCGATGGTCGAAGTGATGATGCTCGGCGTTGTGGTGTCGTTCGTGAAACTGGCGCACATGGCGACCGCCATCTCCGGCATCGGTCTATGGAGCTTCGGCATCACGATGTTGTTGATGGCCGCGATGAGCGCGAGCATGGACCAGGCCGACATCTGGCGACGCTTCGAAGCGCTGCGGCACGGTCGCCTGCGCGAGGCGCGCGCATGACGACGTGGCGCAAGAACACATTCCCGCCCGGATCGGCCGCCGCACAGGGCCTGGCTTCATGTCATGCGTGCGGACTGCTGGCGCGCATGCCAGAGCAGACACACGATTCGCACGACACGGTCTGCCCGCGTTGCGATGCGCCGCTGCATCTGCGCAAGCCCAATAGCATCGCCCGCACCTGGGCGCTGGTGATCACGGCCTGCATTCTGTACGTGCCGGCCAACGTACTGCCCGTCATGCAGACCACCACGCTCGGCGCCACGCAGAACGACACCATCCTGTCCGGCGCGGCCTACCTGTGGAACACTGGGTCGTGGGACCTGGCCATCATCGTGTTCATCGCCAGCATCGTGGTGCCGATGGCCAAGCTCATCGCGCTGATCACCTTGTTGCTGTCGGTGCAGCGCCGCAGCCAGCACCAGATCCAGCAACGCACGCGCCTGTACCGGCTGGTGGAGATCGTCGGCAAATGGTCGATGCTCGACATCTATGTCGCCGCCCTGCTCGCCACGCTGGTCCACTTCGGATCGCTATTGACCATCCGCACCGGCCCCGGCGCCATCGCGTTCGGCGCCGTGGTTGTGGTTACCATGTTCGCAGCAAAATCCTTCGACCCGCGCCTGATGTGGGATGCCATCGAGACCCAGAACCATGACCGAGCCGAACACCCCCGATCCTGACAGCACACTGCCCACGGCCACCACCCGGCGGCGCGGACGATGGTCGCTCTCCATCGTCTGGCTCATCCCGCTGATTGCCATCGTCGTCGGCGGCTGGCTCGCCGTGCGCAACATCATGAACCAGGGGCCGACCGTCACCATCCAGTTCCGCACGGCCGAAGGCCTGCAGGCGGACGAGACGCGCATCAAGTTCCGCGACGTCGATGTCGGCGTCATCAAATCGATCCGGTTGGCCGAAAACGGCCCTGGCGTGACGGTGACCGCCGAACTCAACAAGCAGGTCGAACCCATGCTGGTCGACGACACCAAGTTCTGGGTCGTCAAGCCGCGCATCGCCGGCAGCGGCGTGTCGGGTCTGTCGACGCTACTGTCGGGCGCCTACGTCGGCATGGAAGCGGGCAAATCGCAACAGTCGCGGAGCGATTTCACCGGGCTGGAAGTTCCACCCGTGCTGACTGAAGGACTGCCGGGGCGCACCTTCGTGCTCAAGGCGGAGGATCTCGGTTCCATCGACTACGGATCGCCGGTGTACTACCGCCGCATTGCAGTGGGCGAAGTGGTGGCCTACCGGCTCGATCCCGATGGCTCCGGCGTGTCGATCGAAGTCTTCGTGCGCGCGCCCTACGACAAATACGTCACCGAGTCGGCGCGGTTCTGGGAAGCGTCGGGCATCGACTTTTCGATGGACGCTACCGGCGTGAAGGTCAACACGCAATCGCTCGCGTCGGTCGTGCTGGGCGGCATCGCCTTTGCACCGCTCGAAGGCGAGGCCGTGGGCAAGGAAGCCCAATCGATGGCGTCCTTTCGGCTGTACGGCGACCGCAACAGTGCGTTCAAGCGCTATGACAACCGCGTCGAGTATTTCGAACTGCTGTTCCGCGAATCGGTGCATGGCCTGACGGTCGGCGCACCGGTCGAGTTCCGCGGCATCCCCATCGGCGAGGTCACCGACATCGGGCTGGACTACGACCGCGAGGCACGCAGGCTGAACATCCCCGTCACGGTGCGCCTGTACCCCGAGCGGCTGACATCGCGCCTGCGCAGCACCGTCGGCAACTCGACCGCCGAACGCCAACATGAGTTCGTCCGCATGATCGAAGCCGGCCTGCGCGGTCAATTGCGCATGGGCAGCCTCATCACGGGGCAACTCTACGTAGCGCTGGATTTCTTCCCCAACGCGCCCCGCACGAAGATCGACCCCACACAGACCGTGGTACAGATCCCCACGGTGCAAGGCGACCTGCAGGAATTGCAGACCAGCCTGTCGAGCATCGCGCGCAAGCTCGATCAGATCCCCTTCCAGGACATCGTCAACGACCTGCGCCGCGCCATCAACTCGCTGGACGGCACGCTCAAGAGCGCCGACAGCACGCTGCGCAGCGTGAACAGCGACGTGCTGCCCGCCATCAAGGGCGCCGTGGAAGACGCCCGCAAGACGCTGGATCATGCCAACGTGCTGCTCTCGCAGGACGCGCCGACACAAACCGAATTGCGCGACACGCTGCGCGAGGTCTCGCGCTCGGCCGCTTCGCTGCGCACGCTCACCGACTACCTGGACCGCCACCCGGAAGCCCTCATCCGGGGCCGCCAGCCCGAGGACAAGCCATGATCCGACGCATTCTGCCCGCCATCGCCCTGAGCGCGCTCGCCGCGTGCAGCAGTACGCCCACGCGCTACTACACATTGTCACCAGTACCGCCGCAGGGTGCCGCCGCGCCTGCCACCGGACTGTCGATCGCGGTGGCGCCGGTAACGCTGCCGGAAGGCGTCGACCGCTTCGAACTCGTGGTGCGCACCGCCGACAACCGTGTTGACATCCTCGACAACGATCGCTGGGCCGAACCGCTACGGCAGGACATCGCGCGGGTCTTCGCCGATGATCTCGCGCAACGCCTGCCGGCGGCGCGCATCGCCGCGTATCCGCAATACGCATCGCGCGATGCCACATACACCGTGCTGCTCGACGTGCAGCGCTTCGAATCGACCACCGCCAGCGCCACGCTCGATGTCCGCTGGACGGTGCGCCGCGAAGGCGACAAGCAGACCCTGTACGGACGCGAGACGATCACCGAGCCCGCGACCGGCGGCAACGAAGGGCTTGCCGCTGCGCACAGCCGCGCATTGGGGCGACTGGCGGACATCGTCGCCGGCGCCATCCGCAGCAATACCGGAGCCCCCGTTGTACGCCCCTGATGAAGAATTCGGCCAGTTACCCGATGTGCCGGACGACGGCTGCCAGCACGAAGCACCTGTGCTCACGCGGCCCCTCGTATTCCGGGGACGCGGTGCGGTCACGCGTCCGGACGGTCGCTACGAATCGCAGCGGCGCGAAGCTTTCGACGACGGCTGGACGGAAGACGAGGAAGATTCAGCCGCGCCGCGCACCGAACTGCTGATCGACACCAGCAAGACCGTCATTTCGCACAACGATTCGCCCGACGTCGGTTTCTCGCAGTCCATCAACCCCTATCGCGGCTGCGAACATGGCTGCGTCTATTGCTTCGCACGCCCCACACACAGCTACCTCGGCCTGTCCGCGGGGCTCGATTTCGAAACCAAGATCGCGCACAAGCCCGACGCCGTCGCCCAGCTCAAACGCGAACTCGCCAAGCCCGGCTACCGATGCAGCACCATCGCGCTGGGCATCAACACGGACGGCTGGCAGCCCATCGAACGCAAGCTGGGCCTGACCCGTGGCCTGCTCGCCGTACTGGCCGAATGCCGACACCCGGTGACCATCGTCACGAAAAGCGCGTTGATCGCCGAGCGCGACATCGACCTGCTCGCCGACATGGCGCGCGATAATCTCGTCACGGTGGCCTTCAGCATCACCACGCTCGACAAGGAACTCGCACGCACGATGGAGCCGCGCGCCGCCGCGCCTCATCGCCGGCTGGAAGCAATGCGAATGCTTCACGAGGCGGGCGTGCCGGTCAGCGTGCTGGTCGCGCCGCTCATTCCAGCACTCAACGACCACGAACTCGAAGCCATCTGCGAAGCCGCCGCCGGTGCCGGCGCGCACGCGGCCGGTTACGTTTTGCTGCGCCTGCCGCATGAACTCGCGGACATCTTCCCCGCCTGGCTACAACAGCACTACCCGGATCGCGCCGCCCACGTCATGAGCGTGTTGCGCCAGATGCATGGCGGCCAGACCTATCGCAGCGAATTCGGCAAGCGGATGCGAGGCGACGGTGTGTTCGCACAGATGTACTCGCGCCGCATGCGTCTCATCGCTGAACGGCTGGGCCTCAATCAACGTCGCGTGGAACTCGACACCACATTGTTCACACCGCCGCGTCCCGACACGCCGCAAATGAGCCTGTTCTGAATGCCGGCCCAAAAGACAAAACGCCCGCGATGCGGGCGTTTTGTCTGGTGCGAAGGAAGTGTGCCTTATGCCGCCGACAACGCCGGGTAGTCGGTATATCCCGTGGCGCCTTCAGCATAGATTGTCTCGCTGACCAGGGAATTGAGCGCCGCATTGGCGCGGAAGCGCTCGACCAGATCGGGGTTGGCGATGTAGGCCTTGCCGAAAGCGACCGCTTCGGCTTCGCCGCTGGCCAGCACCTTCTCAGCCGACTCACGTGTCAGGCCGTCATTGGCGATGATGGCGCCCTTGAAGCGCGCGCGCACCGTCGGCAGCAGTCGCTTGGCGCCGTCCAGCGCTTCGCGCACGAAGATGAACGCGATGCCACGCGCGTTGAGCTGTTCGGCCACATAGGCGAACAGCGCTTCGGGGTTGGAGTCGTGCATCGAGTGCGCATTCGACATCAGGTTCAGGTGCACGCCGATGAGGTCCGCCGGCCACACCGTCAAGAGGGCGTCGACGGCTTCGAGCAGGAAGCGTGCACGGTTCTCGATCGAACCGCCGTAACGGTCGGTACGCTTGTTCGAGCCATCATGCAGGAACTGGTCGAACAGGTAACCATTGGCCGCGTGCAGTTCCACCGCATCGAAACCTGCCCGCCTGGCATTGACGGCCGCCTTGCGGAAGTCTTCGACGATGGCGGGAATCTCTTCGGTTTCCAGCGCACGGGGCACTTCATAGGATTTGTAAGGGCGAACCGTCGCAACGTGGCCTTCGGGCGCGATGGCGCTCGGCGCCACCGGCAACTCGCCGCCCAGATACATCGGATCGGAAATGCGGCCGACATGCCACAGTTGCGTCACGATGCGACCGCCCGCCGCGTGTACCGCAGCCGTCACGGTCGACCAGCCTTCGACCTGCTCTTCGGACCACAGGCCCGGCGTGTTGGGATAGCCCACGCCCTGCGGCGTGACCGCGGTCGCTTCCGTCAGGATCAACCCGGCGCTGGCGCGCTGGGCGTAGTACTCGACCGTCAGAGGGCCGGGCACGCGACCATCGAGGGCTCGCATGCGCGTGAGCGGCGCCATGACAATGCGGTTGGGCAATTCAAGCGCGCCGATGCGCACGGGATCAAACAGGGTGGTCATGAAATATCCTTTGCGAGATCAGTCATCAGTAAAAGAGATCGGCCACTGGGCCGGCCGCTATCAGTTCGCCGTGCGATAACGCGCGGCGGCCTGCGATTGGGCGAAATTCGGCAGCATGGCGCGGCGAGCGGCTTCGAGCGCCGTCCACTGGGCATCGTCGGGCAGCGGCGGAATCGTCACGGACTCGCGCCGGTCGAACCCCACCAGCGCCGCGTCGACCAGTTCGCCCACCTCCATCACACCCGTGAGCGTGTTCACATCCTTGCCGGAGCGTTCCCATATCTCGGTGCGCGTTGCGGCGGGCAGCACGGCCTGTACGTAGATTCCACGCGGCCCCAGTTCGACCTGCATGCTCTGCGACAGGAACAGCATGAACGCCTTGGTGGCGCCATAGACAGTCAGCCCGAATTCCGGGGCCAGCCCGACCACCGACGCAATGTTCACCACCGCGCCCTGCCCGGCTTGCGCCCAGCGCGGCACCACCGCCGCCACCAGACGCGCCGGCGTGGTGGCATTCAGGGTGACGAGTCCGGCGACCTGTTCGGGACTTTGTTCGACAAGCGAACCAGGAAGACTCGCGCCAGCGTTATTGATGAGCACGCCGATGCGGCCGTCCTCGCGCAGGCGCTGCTCGACCTGCTGCACGTCGGCGTCGACCGTGAGGTCGGCTCGCAGCACGCCAATGCTCACTCCATGCTCGGCGTGCAGACGCTCGGCCAGCGACTCCATGCGTGCGCGGTCGCGTGCGACCAGCACAAGGTCGTGTCCGCGACGGGCAAAACGGTCGGCGTAAGTGGCGCCGATGCCTGAAGAAGCTCCGGTGATCAGCACTGCAGGTTTTTGCGTCGTCATGATCAGCCCTCGGGGGAATGGGGGAATAGGGTTTATTGATGATGGCCATCATCATTGTGCAATCATGATAACCGTCATGTAAAATGTCAACAATCATTTGGAGCCACGCATGAAAGTCAGCCGCGAGCAATTTGCCGAGAACCGGGAGAAGATCCTGGATGCGGCCGGCCGTCTTTTCCGCGAGCACGGCTTCGAGCGCGTGACAGTGGCCGAGGTCATGAAAGCCGCCGGCCTGACACATGGCGGTTTCTACGGGCACTTCAAGTCCAAGGACGACCTGATCGCCCAAACGCTCGCGCGCAGCAACGAAGACACATCCGCGCTGAACCTGGTCGACTATGCCCACCGCTACCTTTCGCGCCAGCACTGCGACGACAAAGCCGGCGGCTGCACCATCGCCGGACTCGGCCCCGAGGCACTTCACCAGTCGCCGGAAGCGCGCGCTGCGGTCACCCGACGCGTGAAAGCGCAGATCGACAAACTCGCGCTCGGCTCGCCCGGCACGACAGATGCCGAACGCCGCCGCGCCGCCATTGGCGGCTGGGCGGCGATGGTTGGCGCGCTGTTGCTGGCGCGGGTGACGGATGATGCCGAACTGGGCGACGAAGTCCTTGCGCAGACGCGCGCCTGGATCGCGGAAAAGAACCGGGGAAACGTGCCGGACTGAGGCCGACTGGCACTGACGTCTCGCGGCGCCCGACGCAGAATCGCGCCGCAGAGCATTGCCGGATTCGCGCGTCCGATGTGATTGCCACGATCCACGGATAAGACTGTCCGCAGCATCGCTCAGCCGATGACGAGGGCGCTGGTTATGCGATCCGACTTACGCCGCTGTCCGGGATCAGGGCCGGCATTATGCATCGGCGATAGTCTTATACAGCTCCATCGCCTTCGGAGCTGGCAGCCCCTGGCCTGACATCACTCCTCCCCCGGGCGTGTCAGGCGGCCGCGCCGGGCAAACGAAGTCCCGTACCCGGCGCGGTTGCTGTCTTTCAACGCAACGCCCCCTGCCTTCCCGGCCCTGCGTCCGATCACCTCTTACGAGTGGCTGCCGTCGCTCGCGGAAAGCCCATGCTCCACGGCATAGACCGCGGCCTGCACGCGGCTGGAGAGATTCAGCTTCTTCAAAATGTTCTGCACGTGGATCTTCACCGTGCTTTCCGAAAGATCCAGCCGCCGTGCAATGACCTTGTTGCTCTCGCCCAAGGCAAGATAGCCGAGGATTTCGCGTTCGCGAGCCGTGAGCTTGTCATCCTCCCGCGCCGGGGCCGGCGTGTCGCCAGCACGGAACTGCTGCAACAACTTGCCCATCATCGCCTCGGCCACCACGGCTTCGCCTTCGCGCGCGCGATGGATGGCGCCGAGCAGGTAGTCGGCATCGATGTTCTTGAGCAAGTAACCGCGCGCCCCCGCGCGCAACGCGGTGGCGAGGTCTTCCGCATCTTCCGAGACGGTCAGCATCAGTACGGCCAACTCGGGGCGGTCCTGCAACATCAGGCGCAGCGCTTCGACGCCTGACAGCCCGGGCATGTTCAGATCGAGCAAGACCACGTCCGGGCGCAGCGCGCGCGCCAGCTTGACGGCCTCCGCCCCGTCGCCCGCTTCGCCCACCACGTCGATGCCCGCCTGCCGCGACAGCAAGAGCTTCACGCCGCTGCGGAACAGCGTGTGATCGTCAACCAGCAAGACGCGTATCGTCCCGTCCATGCGTATCTCCATCGATGACTTTGTCATTGCCCGCGCGATTCATCGTCACCACGACGGTGACACCGCCATCGTCGATGAATTCGAGCGACGCGCCCAGGCGTTCGGCCCGTTCGCGCATGATGCTCAGGCCCACGTGCGTGCCTGCCCGCTCGGCCATGATGGCCTCGTCGAAACCGCGGCCATTGTCGCGGATCTCCAGGCGCAGCGGCAGACCGTTGTGGAGCGTGACGTCTACGCGCGTCGCGCCCGAATGCTTGCGTACGTTCGACAACGCCTCCTGCAGGATGAACAGCAGTTGCAGTTGCATGTCAGTCGGCAACACCGCACCGTGCCCCGTGAGTGCGAGCGAAGTCGTGATGCCCGTCTGCTGGCGCAGCTTGTCGATGGCCGCCCGCATGGCGCCGGCAAGGTCGCCCTCCTGCAGGCGCGTGCGGAAATTGAGCAACAGCTCGCGCACGTCTTCATAGCTTTCATTTACACCGGCGCGCAGCAGCGGCACGACCTCGCGCGCTTCATCCAGCGCATTGCGACGTAGCGAATCATCCAGCAACTGCACTTGCAGGTTCAGGAATGTGAGCCCCTGCGCGATGCTGTCATGCAGCCCCTGCGCCATGAGGTTGCGCTCTTCGGACACGGCCAGTTCGCGGTCGCGGGCGGCCAGGCGCTGGTTTTCCAGCGCAATGCCCAGATGCTGGCCGAGCGTGGTGATGAGCTGCTGCTGGCGCTCGCCCAATTCGCGCGGCTCAATGAAGTGCAGCGCCAGGATGCCCACCTGCGATTCGCCGGCGCTGACCGGAAATGCGCTGACCTGGCCGAAGCCGGCGCGCGAACACGGCGTGGCGGATTCCATGGCCGCGTCGCACGCGAGCACGCGGATCACGGCGCGGCCATCCTGTGCCGGCCCGCACAGGCAGTCGCGCGGCATGGCGCACACGGGCGACTCGCGCAATCCTTCAGGCAAGCCGATGCTGGTGATGAGCCATGCACTTTGCTGCAGCGGATCGATGACGCGCACGCTGCCGCCGTCGGCACCGGTCCATTGCACGAGGCGTTCCAGCGTTCCGTGGCACAAACCGTTCGGCGTGTGTGCGCCATTCAAGAAAGTGGCCACGTCGTACAGCACGGCAAGCTCGCGATTCTGCGCATTGAGGGCAGAGGTCTTCTCTTCGACGCGACGTTCCAGCGAACCATAGGCATCGGCCAGACGATCCGCCATGCGGTTGAAGCCTTCCTGTACTTCGCCGAACTCGTCGCGCGTCTGCACGGGCAGGCGCACGGTGAAGTCCTTCTCCGCCATGCGGCCGATGGCCTGCCGCAGGTGTCCGAGCGGGCGGAAAATGAGCAGGAACATCAAGTAAATCTGCGTGACCGTGCCGGCGATCGCCAGCGCGATCAGCACCATCTGCGACAGGCGCAGCCACATCGTGCGCTCGGTGTTGAGCTGCTCGATCGACAGTACGAGTTCGTTGATGTGATCGACGAACTCGTCGAAATCACGGCGGAAGCCATACCAGTTTTCGAGCCGCGTACCACCCAGCAGCGGCTGGATCCAGGCTGTGTCGAGCCGGGCGTACTCGGTTTCGATGTGGGTGAATTGCTGCCGCACGCGCGCGTCGTTGGGCAGATAGAGGGGGCGCGTCGGGTCGCCATGTCGCAGCAGCGCGAGGGTCTCGGCAAAGTCGGCGCGTTCGCGCTCGATGCGCTCCGCCAGCGCCGGATCGTGATTGCGGGCGTAGTGCGACAGCGTCAACGCCATCTTGTACGTGCGCATGCGCAGGCTGCCGGCCGCGTTGATCGCAGCCCCGCCGCCTTCGAGTTGCCACGACAGGTACAGCGTCACGCCAATCGTGAGCAGGCCCACGGCGAGCGCCGCCATGAGCAGCGCCAGCACGCGGAAAGACAATTGTTGCCGCATGGGCAGTCGGGAAAGGTCGGTAGAAGTGTCATCCATCGTTCGCGGCCCGCCGTGGCGATCGAGACGCTCAGAGCCCGCGCAGGTGGGCGGCGTCCACGGCGTGATCGAGGACGAATTGTGCCATTGCGGCCACATCGTCGAGCCCAAAGCGTGCAAGGCTGTGTGTCGCCGGCAGGCCATCGTCGGTCGCCAGCGCAATGATGTGCGGATCGTCCACATAACGCGGCGGCTTGCCGTTCTCGTCGCGCCAGACTTCGAGCTTGGGAATCGGCAGCCGGCTGAAGCCTTCGACCAGCGTCAGCTCGGCCGGCGACAGGCGCTGCAATTGTTCGGTCAGGGTCGGCTCGGCACTGCCGCGCAGTTCATGAACGATGGCAAAGCGCCAGGGGGACACCAGCATGACCTCGCTCGCCCCGGCCACGCGAAAGCGATGGCTGTCCTTGCCCGGCGGGTCGATCTGCACGTCGTGGTGAGAATGCTTGATGGCATTGACGGCGATGCCCTGCCCCACCAGCGTGGCGATCAAGCGCTCCATGAGTACCGTCTTGCCGCTGCCCGATGTCCCCGCAATGCCAAAGACCCGCGTCATTCACCCTCCCGTTTGCGACATGAAGCGCACGATGCGTGTCGGCGCTTCGATGAATTCATGCCGCTCCGGTTTGAGTTCCACGGCACGGCGTACGGCGTCCTCTATTTCGTCGCTGCCCGCGCCGCTGCGAAGCAACGGGCGGAATGCGAAGGAATGCTCCTGCCCCAGGCAGGTATGCAAGGTGCCATCGACCGTCAAGCGTACACGATTGCAGCTCGCGCAGAAGTGCTGCGACATGGCGGTAATGAAGCCGATGCGTCCGACGCCGTCGGCCGTGCGCCAATAACGCGCCGGTCCGCCGCCGAGTTCAAGCACCTCGGGCACCAACCCATAACGCGCCACGAGGCGTTCGCGCACCGGGCCAAGATCGACATGACGCACGCTGCGACCGGTGTCGCCCATCGGCATCGCTTCGATCAGCCGCAGGATGAGCCCGCGCGTGAAGGCGAACTCGACCATCGATTCGATTTCGTGTTCGTTGACGCCGCCCATCGCCACCATGTTGAGCTTGATCGGCGAAAAACCCTGCCCGCGCGCGGCGTCGATTCCGCGCATGACCGCATCGAACGCGTCACGTCCAGTAATGCCTGCGTTGCATGCACGGTCGAGCGAATCGAGGCTGATATTCAGGCGGTCCACGCCCGCCCGGCGCAATGTGGCCGCGTGCTGCGCCAGTTGCGTACCGTTGGTGGACAGCGATAGATCCTCTATGCCCGGCAGCGCCTTGATGCGCGCCGCAAGCGCCGGCAGGTCGCGCCGCAGGAGCGGTTCGCCGCCGGTCAGGCGCACACGCCGCACGCCGAGCCGCGCAAACGCCCCGACGAGCCGTTCGAGTTCATCGAAATCAAGCCACTGGCGCGGCTCTTGATTGCCCTTGAACCCTTTCGGCAGGCAATACGTGCAACGCAGGTCGCAACGGTCGGTGACCGAAATGCGCAGATAGTCGATCGACCGCCCGAAGCGGTCGACCAGCCAGGCCCCGCCTTGCGGCGCGAGCCCGCTATCGATGATGCGCGCGACCGGCGTCATGTGGTTCAGTCGCGCGGCCGCACAAGCTGCCACGGACGCGTCACGTACGCCGCCGCACCGAAACCGCTCCACACGTGCACCAGCCGCGTGAAGGGGAACAGCACGAACAGCGACATGCCCATGAACATGTGCAGGCGGAAGATCAGGGGTGTATCGGCGACCAGGTCCGAGGCCCCGCCACGGAAGGTCACGATGCGCTGCGCCCATTCCATGAACATCGTCATCATGTGGCCGTCGGTATGTTCTTTGGACACGATGATGGTGGAAAGGCCCAGCACGAGCGTAACCAGAATCCACCCGAGCGTGAGCTTGTCGCGCCAATGCGTCATGGCGCGCAGGCGTTCATCGGCGAAACGACGGTACAAGAGAATCAACAGGCCGATCAGCGCCATCGTGCCGAACACCCCGCCCGCCACCATGGCGATCATCTGCTTGGCGCCGTGCGACACGCCCAGCGCATCCCACACCGCCAGCGGCGTGAGCAGGCCGCCCAAGTGGCCGAGGAACACCATCAGCACGCCGATGTGGAACAGGTATGAGCCTGCGCGCAACTGGCCACGCCGGATCAACTGCGTCGATTCACTGCGCCACGTGTATTGCTCGCGCTCGAACCGCACGAGGCTGCCGAACAGAAAAATCACCAGCCCGATGTACGGGTAGATGCCGAAGAGAAAGTGGTTCATGGTGTCATTGCCTTTCCGTGCACACGATGACCGCCGACCGCGTGCGGCGCGGCTCCGCGGGGATAGAACCGGACGGTCTGTGCCGCCTCCTTGAGCAAGGGCTCGACGCCGTCGCGGCTCGGCCCGAAGGTTTCCATCGCTTCGTCCATGTCGCGCACCGGCGGCTGTACCAGCGGCCGCGGCATCACGCCTGCCAGCATGACCAGCACGTCGAACACACAGGCGTAGGGCGATGCGATTTCCGACAGGCGCTTGCCGACCTCGGCGATGACATGGATCGCATCGTCGAGGAACGACTGCGCCACTTCCATCGGCACGCTGCCGAGGAACTCCAGGAACAGCGGCAGGTAGTCGGGCAGTTCGCTCGCGTCGATGACGAAACCATGCTCGCGGTACGCCTGCATCAGGTCGACCAATGCCGGGCCGCGCTCGCGCGATTCGCCATGCAGATGTTCGAACAGATGCAACGAGAACTTACGGCCGCGATCAAAGGTGTCGACATAGGACTCCTGCAGCGGGATCAGCCCATCGCTCGCCAGATGCGTCAGCACCGGCGCAAGTCGCGCGCGGATGTCGCCCGGCGCGCCATCGAGGGCGGCATCCAGTTCGGGCAGCGCGTCGATCAGTTCCTGCTCCGGGTACAGCAGCAGCGCCGACATGACGCGAAAGTGAAGCGTGCTTGCGGGTCGCGCCATGTCAGGCCTCCTGCTGCGCTTTGCGCGACTTGGGCATATCGACGAAGATCGTCGAGCCCTCGCGGCGCTGGCCGAACAAGCCTTCATTGCTGTCGCCGCCCGAGCAGCCGTTGCCGAAGGTGAATCCGCAGGCGCCCTTTTCGTTGAAGCTGTCTTCCACCATCTCCTTGTGGCTGGCGGGGATGACAAAGCGGTCTTCGTAATTGGCGATGGCCATCACTTGGTACATCTCATCGACCTGCGATGCGGTCAGGCCCACTTGCTGCAACACTTCGAGGTTCTGGCGCTTGTGCACGGTCTTGTCGCGCATGTAGGCGCGCATGGCGAGCATGCGTTCGAGCGCGGAAACCACCGGGGCCTCGTCGCCCGCTGTCAGCAGGTTGGCCAGGTACTTGAGCGGAATACGCAGTTCGCGCACGTCCGGCAGGATGCCGTTGCGCCCCATCAAGCCCGACTGCGCAGCGGTCTGGATCGGCGACAGCGGCGGCACGTACCACACCATCGGCAGCGTGCGGTATTCCGGGTGCAGCGGAAAAGCGATCTTCCATTCCATCGCCATCTTGTAGACCGGCGACTTGACGGCGGCCTGCAGCCACGATTCCGGAATACCCTGCTCGCGCGCCTGGGCCTGCACTTCAGGCAGCGACGGATCGAGGAACACGTCGAGCTGCGCCTGGTACAGATCCTTGGTGTCGGCCACAGAGGCCGCCGCTTCGATACGGTCCGCGTCGTAGAGCATCACGCCCAGGTAGCGGATGCGGCCCACGCACGATTCGCTGCACACCGTCGGCTGGCCGCCTTCGATCCGCGGGAAGCAGAAGGTGCACTTCTCCGCCTTGCCCGACTGCCAGTTGAAGTAGATCTTCTTGTACGGGCAGCCCGAGATGCACATGCGCCAGCCACGGCACTTGTCCTGGTCGACCAGCACGATGCCGTCGTCTTCGCGTTTGTAGACCGAGCCCGACGGGCACGATGCCACGCAGGCCGGATTCAGGCAGTGCTCGCACAGGCGCGGCAGGTACATCATGAAGGTGTTCTCGAAAGTCGAGTACATCTCTTTCTGCACGTTGTCGAAGAGCTTGTCGCGGGAGCGCTTGGCGAACTCGCCACCGAGGTCGTCTTCCCAATTCGGGCCCCAGTGGATCTTGCCCATCTTCTTGCCGGTCAGCACCGACACCGGGCGCGCGGTGGGCGGCGTCTGCGACTCCTTGGCCTTTTGCAGATGTTCGTAGTCGTAGGTGAAAGGCTCGTAGTAATCGTCGATCTCGGGCATGTTCGGGTTGGCGAACATGCTGGCGAGGATCTTCATCTTGCCGCCCTGGCGCGGCTCCAGCTTGCCGGCGCCGTTGCGCACCCAGCCGCCCTGCCATTTGTCCTGGTTCTCCCATTCCTTGGGGTAGCCGATGCCGGGCTTGGTTTCGACGTTGTTGAACCACGCATATTCGACACCGTCGCGGCTGGTCCACACGTTCTTGCAGGTGACCGAACAGGTGTGGCACCCAATGCACTTGTCGAGGTTCAGCACCATCGCCACTTGCGCGCGAATCTTCATTGCTGTTCTCCTTCCGTGGCGCGCGGCCCTTCGAGCCAATCCACGTTCTTCATCTTGCGCACGATGACGAATTCGTCGCGGTTGGTGCCGGTCGTGCCGTAGTAGTTGAAGCCGTAGGCCTGCTGCGCGTAGCCGCCAATCATGTGGGTCGGCTTGACGATGGCGCGCGTGACCGAGTTGTGGATGCCGCCGCGCTTGCCCGAAGTCTCCGCCCCCGGCACGTTCACGATTTTTTCCTGCGCGTGGTACATCAATGTCATGCCATCGGGTACGCGCTGGCTTACCACGGCGCGGGCGGTCAATGTGCCGTTGCTGTTGAAGACTTCGATCCAGTCGTTATCGACGATGCCGGCGCGCTTGGCGTCAGATTCGGAAAGCCACACGTGCGGGCCGCCGCGACTCAGCGTCAGCAGGCGCAGATTGTCCGAGTATGTCGAGTGAATGCCCCACTTCTGGTGTGGCGTAATGAAGTTCAGCACGATCTCGGTTTCGCCATTGGGCGACTTGCCGAGCATCGGCGCGACGGTCTTAAGATCGACCGGCGGGCGATACACGCAGAAGCCCTCGCCAAAGTCCAGCATCCAGCGGTGGTCCTGATAGAACTGCTGGCGGCCGGTGAGCGTGCGCCATGGGATCAGCTCATGCACGTTGGTATAGCCGGCGTTGTAACTGACCTCTTCGGACTCCAGCCCCGACCACGTCGGCGAACTGATGATCTTGCGCGGCTGCGCCTGGATGTCGCGGAAGCGGATCTTGTCGTGCTCGCGCCCCTCCGCCAGATGCGTATGGTCGCGCCCAGTCACCTTCGACAGCGCTTCCCATGCCTTCACCGCAACGTGACCATTGGTCTCCGGGGCCAGCGTCAGGATCATCTCGGCCGCGTCGATGGCGCTTTCCAGCTTGGGCTGCCCGTTGGCCGCCACGCCGTTCAGCGCGGCCAGTTCTTCGATCTCGCGGCCAGTCTGCCAATTGATGCCCTTGCCACCGTTGCCCGCGTTCTTGAGCAGCGGGCCGATGGTGGTGAACTTCTCGTGGATGCGGCCGTAGTCGCGCTCCACCACCGTCATGCTCGGTGCCGTCTTGCCTGGGATGAGGTCACATTCGCCGTGCTTCCAGTCGCGCGGCTCGAAAGGCTGACCGAGTTCGCCAGCGGTGTCGTGCATCAACGGTGTGAGCACGAGGTCCTTCTGCACGCCAAGGTACGGGCCGGCGATTTCGGAGAACTTGCGTGCGATGCCCTTGTAGATTTCCCAATCGCTGCGCGACTCCCACAGCGGCGTGACGGCCTCCGACAGCGGGTGGATGAACGGGTGCATGTCGGACGTGTTCAGATCGTCCTTCTCGTACCAGGTGGCCGTCGGCAACACGATGTCGCCATACAGGCAGGTGGTCGACATGCGGAAGTCGAGCACGGTCAGCAGATCGAGCTTGCCCTCCACTGCCGGGCGCACCTTCACCTCGTTCGGCTTGATCGAAGCGTCTTCGCTGTCGAACACGGCGTTCTGCGTACCGAGCAGGTATTTGAGGAAGTACTCGTGGCCCTTGCCGCTGGAGCCCAACAGGTTGGAGCGCCACACGAACAGATTGCGCGGGAAGTTCTTCGGGTTGTCGGGGTCTTCGCAGCTCATGTTGAGCGTGCCGGCCTTGAGCCCCTCCACCGCGTATTCGACAGGGTTGCGCCCTGCGGCCTCGGCGGCGCGCGTGACTTCGAGCGGATTGGTTTCGAGCTGCGGCGCGGACGGCAACCAGCCCATGCGTTCAGCCTTGGCGTTGAAGTCGATCAGCGCCATGTCCTTGTACTGCGAAGTATCCGCCTTGGGCCCGAGGATTTCGTTCACGCCGAGCTTCTCGTGGCGCCACTGGCTCGTGTGCGCGTACCAGAAGCTGGTGCCGTTCATCTGGCGTGCCGGGCGATGCCAGTCCATGCCAAACGCCAGCGGTACCCAGCCCGGTTGCGGGCGCAGCTTCTCCTGACCGACGTAGTGGGCCCAGCCGCCACCGCTTTGGCCGACGCAGCCGCACATCATCAACAGGTTGATGATGCCGCGATAGGTCATGTCGTTGTGGTACCAGTGGTTGAGCGCAGCGCCCACGACCACCATGCTCTTGCCATGCGTGTCGTGCGCGTTCTGGGCGAACTCGCGCGCCACGCGCACCACGTCGGCGCACTTCACGCCGGTGTGTGCCTCCTGCCACTTCGGTGTGTAGGGCACGTCGTCTTCATACGACGTTGCCACGTTGCCGCCGCCGTGACCATTGTCGACACCGTAGTTGGCGAGCATCAAGTCATAGACGGTGGCGACCAGCGCGGTCGTGCCGTCCTTGAGCGCCACACGGCGTACCGGCACGTTGCGGAACAGCAGATCGTCCTTGTCGCCGCCGAAGTAGTCAAAGCCAACGCTGGCGATTTCGTCGCTGCGGCCCTTGAGCGACAGCAGCGGATCGACCTCGCTGCCGTCAGCGAGATTCTTCATCTCGAGGTTCCACTTTCCCTTGCGGCCTTCGGCTTCGTTCCAGCGCGAACCGATGGTGCCGTTGGGCACGGTCAGCGCGTTGTTGCGGGCGTCGATGATGACGGTCTTCCAGTCCGGGTTCTTCTCCTCGCCTAGATCGCCCGGCAGCATCGATGCGCGCAGAAAGTAATCCGGCACCAAACCGTCGCCTTGCAGTTTGAGCGTGACCAGCATCGGGAAGTCCGTGTACTGCTTGCCGTAGTCGCGGAAGTAATCCGACGCGCCCGTCTTGTGGAATTCGTTGAGCGCCACGTGCCCCATCGCCAGCGCGAGTGCAGCGTCGGTGCCCTGCTTGGGTGCCAGCCAGATATCACCGAACTTGGCCATCTCGCCAAAGTCGCTGGAGATGGCCACCGTCTTGGTGCCCTTGTAGCGGACCTCGGTATAGAAGTGCGCATCGGGCGTGCGCGTCATGGGGATGTTCGAGCCCCACACCATCAGGTAGGTAGAGTTGTACCAATCGGCCGATTCGGGCACGTCGGTCTGCTCGCCCCACACCTGCGGGCTGGCAGGCGGCAGATCGCAGTACCAGTCGTAGAAGGACAGCGGCACGCCGCCGATGAGCCCAAGGTAGCGGGCGCCGGCCGCGTAGCTCACCATCGACATGGCGGGAATCGGCGAAAAACCGATGACGCGATCCGGGCCGTACTGCTTGACCGTATAGGCGTTGGCCGCAGCGATGATCTCGTTGGCTTCGTCCCAGTTGCTGCGCACGAAACCGCCCTGCCCGCGCACCGACTTGTATGACGCCGACTTGGCCTTGTCCTCGACGATGGAACGCCACGCATCGATCGGCCCCAGCGTCTTGCGCGCCTCGCGCCACAGCTTGGCGAGGCGGCCGCGCATCATCGGGTACTTCACGCGTTGGGCGGAATACACGTACCACGAATACGACGCGCCCCGTGCGCAGCCGCGTGGCTCATGGTTGGGCAGGTCCGGGCGTGTGCGCGGGTAGTCGACCTGCTGCAGCTCCCAGGTGATGAGGCCGTTCTTGACGAAGATGCGCCACGAGCACGAACCCGTGCAATTGACGCCATGCGTGGAGCGCACTTCCTTGTCGTGCGCCCAGCGGTTGCGATATCCGTCTTCCCATTTGCGGTCTTCTTCGACGACGGCGCCGTGGCCATCCGAGAATGTCTCGCGCGTGCGGGAGAGGAACTTCAGTCGATCCAGGAAGTGACTCATGCGAACCCCGTTCTGTGGCGGTAATGTCGGGCAGCCATCGCGGCCAGACCATGGTTACCGATGCTAGAGAGGCTGGCCCGCCGACGTAATTCGCCGGTCGGTACAGAAAGGCAAGGCGAAGCGGACTAGTGCGGATAGTTCTTTTGGGTGATGACGCGGTCCGGCGACGCACAAAAGAAAAGCGCCGCACGAGGCGGCGCTTTCTCTCTGTCGGGTCGAGCGGACCCTTGTCAGCAAGGCATGCGGGCGCCACGGCTGGCGTAGCGCACCCAGGTCAGGAACACGCAACTGACGTAGAAGGCGAGCAGCACGTACATCGCCATTTCGGCCTGCCCGTGCGCCTTCATCGACCAGCCGAAGAGCTGCGGAATCAGGAAGCCGCCATACGCGCCAATCGCGCTGATGAAACCGGCAGCAGCGGCCGAGTGGCGCGCACCGTCGGCGTCGGCCTGTTGCGACGTACGTCCCGTCTCGCGAGCCTCGCGCTGCGCACAGGTCACGAAGATGGTCGGGATCATGCGATAGGTCGAACCGTTGCCGACGCCGGCCAACAGGAACAGCGCCATGAACGAAGCGAAGAAACCCCAGAAGTTGCCGGCCGAGTGCTCCCCCGGCAGGAAAGCCAGTGCCGACACCATCGCGACGATCATGAGCACGAACACCCAGAACGTGACCTGCGCGCCACCGATCTTGTCGGAGATCCAGCCACCCACGGGGCGGATCAATGCACCGATGAGCGGGCCGATGAACACGAAAGCCGTGGCGTCCACCGTCGGGAACTGCGTCTTGGTGAGCAGCGCAAAGCCCGACGAGTAGCCGATGAAGCTGCCGAAGGTGCCCAGGTACAGCCAGCACATCAGCCAGTTGTCGGTGCGGCGGAAGATCACCGCCTGCTCGGCGAAGGACGACTTGGCGCCGGCCAGATCGTTCATGCCGAACCACGCGGCAATCGTCGAGACGATGATGAACGGCACCCAGATGAAGCCGGCGTTCTGCAGCCAGATGTGCTGTTCGACGCCATCCTTGACGAACGTCTGCGCCTCGCCGCCCAGAGCGCCGAACACGCCGGCGGTGATCGCCAGCGGCATGACGAACTGCGCCACCGACACGCCCAGGTTGCCCAGCCCGGCGTTCATGCCGTTGGCGTAGCCCTTCTGCGCCTTGGGAAAGAAGAACGCGATGTTGGCCATGGAGCTGGCGAAGTTGCCGCTGCCCAGGCCTGTGACCAGCGCGATGCACAGCATCGTGCTGTAGGGCGTGGTCGGGTCCTGCACGGCGAAGCCCAGCCAGATCGCGGGGATGAGCAACGACGCCGTCGACATCGTCGTCCACGTGCGCCCGCCGAAGATGGCCGGCATGAAACTGTAGAAGATACGCAGCGTGGCGCCCGAGAGCATCGGCAGCGCCGTCAGCAGGAACAACTGGTCCTTGGTGTACTGAAAGCCGATCAGCGGCATCTTCAGCACCACGATGCTCCACATCACGGAGATCGAGAACGCCAGCAGCAAGCAGGGAATTGAAATCCACAGGTTGCGCCGTGCGACGGCGGAACCCGTTTGCGACCAGAAAGCGGAGTCTTCCGGATTCCAGCGATCGATTACGGCGGTGGTCATGTTGGCACCCTTCGGTGAGGACGATTGGCGCCAGACTAAGCAAACGGGCCGCGCGGCAGAATTCCCCGGTTGGCACAACAGGGGCTTGCGAAAAGCACGAGTGCACCTCGGTCGGTCGGAGGGGAGGGACTAGTTCTTTTGGATGATTCCTGACTGACATGCCCGGCCTCGCAAGTTCGCCTGCACAACCCCGGGCATTCACCCCATCCAATTCCGAGAGCCTCCTCAGTCGCACAGAAATGTCATGAGCATGATCAGACAACGTGATTCCGCGCGGTGATCGCCGGGAACCGGGTTGATCGCTGTCCAGTTCGCCAGCCATTGGCTCCATAGCATGGGCGCGCGCTGCAGTCTCGTATGTGCGGCGCTTACCTTTCTCAAATGCGGCCACACCAACATCCAGTTGGACAAGGTCGCCCGACTATTGGAGTCGCCATGTCTCATCCAAAGTTACGCCACATCGCTGTCCTGAGTTCCCTCGCCATGTCCATGATGTGCGGGCAGGCGCTGGCGCAGAAAGCTACCGATCCGAAAGACGCAACGTCTTTCACCCGCAAGGCAAACGCCGCCGTTCTGAATGAGTTGCCTTTCGCGGACAGGCAGGACTTCGAAGATGCACAGCGCGGCTTTATCGGCACCGTCCCCGACCTGCTCCTCCAGAGCGACAAGGGCGTGCCGATCTACGACCTGAAGTCGTTCTCGTTCATCACGGGCGATGCCCCCGCCACCGTCAATCCCAGCGCATGGCGGCAAGAGCAACTGAACAATTTCAGCGGACTGTTCAAGGTCATTGACCGCGTCTACCAAGTGCGCGGCTTCGACATGTCGAACATGACCATCATCGAGGGCGATACCGGCCTAATCCTCATCGATCCGCTGATTTCGCAAGAGACGGCCAAGGTCGCGCTCGAGCTGTACTTCAAGCATCGCCCGCGCAGGAACGTCGTTGCCGTCATCTACACGCACAGTCACGTCGACCACTACGGCGGCGTCAAGGGTGTGGTGAGCGAAGCTGATGTCAAGGCGGGCAAGGTCAAGATTCTGGCGCCCGAGGGTTTCCTGGAAGAGTCGGTCAGTGAGAACGTCTACGCGGGCAATGCCATGGGCCGGCGTGCGCTCTACCAATATGGCGTAACTCTCCCCAAGAACGCCAAGGGCCTTATCGGCGGCGGGCTGGGCAAAGCCACATCCGCCGGCGTCGTCACCCTCATTCCGCCCACCGACGTGGTCAAGATGACCGGCGAGACGCGCACGGTCGACGGCATCCGGATGGAATTCCTCATGGCGCCCAATACCGAGGCGCCTGCCGAATTCCTGATCTACTTCCCGCAGTTCCGCATGCTCGACACGGCCGAAGACGCCACGCACACGCTACACAATCTGTACACGCTACGTGGCGCACAGGCACGCGACGCGCGCACGTGGTGGAAGACGCTCGACGCTGCCATTACCCGCTATGCCAGCAAGACCGACGTCGTCATTGCTCAGCATCACTGGCCGATGTGGGATCAGAAACGCATCACGCCGTTCCTTGAGAACCAGCGCGACGGCTACAAGTACCTGCACGACCAGGTGCTCAACCTGGCGAACAAGGGCTACACCATGGTCGAGATCGCCGAGATGATCCAATTGCCCGACAGCACGGGCAAGCAGTGGTACAACCGCGGCTATTACGGTTCCGTCAATCACAATGCCAAGGCTGTATATCAGCGCTACCTGGGGTGGTACGACTCCAACCCCGCCAACCTGCATCGGCTGCCGCCGGTAGAAGCGGGCAAGCGCTACGTGGCGCTCATGGGCGGCGCCGACAAGATGATCGCGGCGGCCCGCAAGTCCTTCGACGACGGCGATTACCGCTGGGTGGCGGAGATCATGAACCACGTGGTGTTTGCCGACCCCGACAATGCCGAAGCCCGCAATCTGGAAGCCGACGCGCTGGAGCAGATGGGTTATCAGGCCGAAGATCCGACCTGGCGCAACGAGTACCTCGCCGGCGCGCAGGAACTGCGTCACGGTGTACTCAAGCTCAGTATCGGCGGCGTTGCCTCGGCCGATACCGTGCAGGCCATGACGCCCGACATGCTGCTCGACTACATGGGTATCCGCCTGAATGGCCCCAAAGCCGCAGTTCAGCCACTGACGATCACCTGGAAGCTGCCCGAGGCCAAGGAAGCCTACGCGCTCGAAGTACGCAACGGCGCGCTGATCTATTCGAAGGAACGAAAACTCGCCAAGGCCGACGCCACGCTCGAAATCAGTCGATCGGCGCTTGCTAGTGCAATCATGGGCGGTCCGTCGATTGCCGAGCTGATCAAGGCAGGCACGGCCAAGGTACAGGGCGACCAGAGCAAGGTCGAAGCCTTGTTCGCGCTGCTCGATACGTTTGACTTCAACTTCCCGATCGTGACGCCATAACGCCGTCGCAGACGAGCCACCCTCCGGCTCGACGCTCATGCCCCGCGATTGCCTTTGACGGTCGCGGGGCATCCCCATCAAGCAGATCCGGGCGCTCATTGCCGACGCCCGCCTGGCCGCACCCAGACTAAGGCATAGCCTTGCCCAGCGCCGAACCGGGCCCCACCAGCACCGGTTTCTGGTCGTAGTTCAATTCCGCCAGCAATTTTCCGGTGGCCTGCACGGCAGCGCGGAAGCTCGGTCGTGTCCTGGCCGAACGCAGCGTACGCGCGAAGGCGTAGGTGAAGGCGCCGTACGACGTGACACCGTGCCGGTATTCATACGAAAGCTGCGATTCACCACAGGCGTAGATGAGGACCGGCAGGTACGGTCCGTGGTGCCCATACGCCGCGCGGCGCGCATCGTAGGTTTTGTCGTTGGTGCCGCGTACCGCCACCGCCTGCCCGAGCCGGCGCACGCCGACGCGGTTGCTGGTGGTGTTCTTCGCCTCCGCCGCGGCCGCGCTTTCGCGTGCAGCCTTGACCCAGTCGCGCTCGACCCACATCTGGTACTTCGGCTCCCAGCGCAGCGCGCGGTGGCGGATGTCATCCGGCGGCGTCAGTCCGCGTGCGCGGCGCGCACCGTCGCGTGTCATGCCGCCCGAGTGGCAGCAATCGAAAAAGGCCATGAACTGCGTCTCGTACGGCAACTGGATATAGAGGTCGCGAAAATCGTTGTCGACGATCGCGTGCTCGGCGGTCCAGTCGAAGTCCCACGGGCACAGGCATTCGTCGAGTCGATCGGCCTCGGCTTGCGCGTTGGTATTGGGAATCTGCGCCCCGTGACCGGAATAAAACAGCACGCGGCGATCGCCATCCTTGGCGTCGTCGAGCAGCCAGTGCAGGCGATCCTTGATACCGGCGGTGGTGGCGCGATCGTTGAACACCACGCGGATGTCGTCGGCGTTGAACTTCGACTCCTGCAGCAGCGAACTCATCATGAAGACATCATTGAGACAGCCTTCCAGCCGGTCGGCGGGATTCGGGTAGTCGTTGATGCCGATGAGCAGCGCCTTGTCGCGCGAAGCTCTCGCCTTGCTGCCTTTCCTGGCGGCTTTCGGTGCGGCCAGTCCGAGCGAACGGTCCACCGCCGCGAGGGTACGCTCGATGCCGCGCGAGGCCGCCGGCTGGAACAGCGGCGACCACACGTTGGCAATCGTCTCGACGTGACCAAGATACAAAGTGGCGTCGTGGTTGAGCGGGTCATTCGGCTTGTCGAACGTGGTGTCGATCTGCTGAAAGGTGTCGTCGCGCAGGTACAGCGGCGCCGTGAACACATGGTCGTATTCGTTGAAGAGGTGGTACCACCGACGCACGCCCGGAATGCCTTCGATGCGGCCGCCGAAGGTCTCGCGCACGGCCGCGCTGCCGATCTGCGAACCGAACGTCACGAGCACGCGCTTGTCGAGCAGCCCGGGCGTCAGCTTGAAAGTGTCATAGGCCACCAGCGTGCCCAGACTGTGCGCGCACACAATGTCCGGCTGCACGGCGCTCACGCGTTCTGCCAGTGCGGCGCGCAACGCTTTGCGCAGCGCTTCGTCCGCCGCCCATTGCGCAACCATGCCGGCGCTCCAGCGCAAGGTCTCGGGGAACTGGCCGATGCCGCGATCGCGACGGAAGAGATCGCCCACACTGTGGATGACCGAACTCGTCAGCAGCCTCAGCGCCGCCTCGCCGACTTCGGCCGCGCCGATGCCCGCCTTGGCGAACAGATCGTCATACAGGAAAAACTCATAGGTGATCTGCGCGCCCGGTGCCACGCCCAGCACCGCATCGCTGATCGCTTTCTGCCACGACGGCTGGAATTCGGCATCCGCCTCTTCGTGGCCGACGCCATGCACGCACAGTATCTTCATCGCCCTTCTCCTTGAATGGATGTCCGGCCACCATCCTGAGAAGGCTCCTCGGGGCTTTTCTCATGCGGTTTGACGGTCGAACGGATGACGGTGACGCGGTTGAGCACGTCGAACCAGAACGGCGCGCCGAGCGAGATCGACAACGCGGTCAGCAACCAGCCGGGGATCGCCAAGGCAAGGCGCAGGACGATATCGCGGGCGCCGCCCTGGAATTCGCGCGCAGACCATCCCATCGGAAGCGAGCGCTCGAAGAGCGTGCTGACGACCACGTCCGACGCGGGCTGCCCGCTCAGCAGATCGGCAATGCGCGCACCGTCTTCCACCAACGCGACGCGCACCGCCGCCTGCTCGTAGAGCGTGCGCGCCACGCGCAGCGTGTCGACGTTGAGCACCACCGCCATCGTCAGGCCGAGCGCGAAGATGACGCCCTGCGTGCGACGACGGTACCAGCCGGAGGCGCGATCCATCGCCGTGTCATACCAGGTTTCGAGATAACGCCGCACGCCATCCAGGTCGCCGCGCGAGGCATCGCATGCGCCTTGCATGATGCGGCGCACGGGCGCGCATCCGAACGAAGCGATGGCCGTGCGAAGATACTCTGGCGAGAGTTCGACCGAAGCCTGCCCCGCAGGACGCGCCACAATGTCGAGCAAGGCCAGTGCAAAACTGCGACTGGGAATGTATGAAGGCAGATTGCTGTTGGCCGGCATGCGGCCGTTGCGCAGGCGTGTCGGGTCGTAGCCGCCGCGATAGAGCGCAAAGATCAGCGGGTGCGCAAAGAATTCGCGCGTGAGCCCGCGACCGTCCGGGTCCTGGAACATCTCGCGCAATGCGCGCTCCAGCGTCACGGCGCGCATCTTCATGCGGGCTTCGATGATCTCGCGCATCGCCGTACAGGCCACGCTCAGCACGAGAAAGACGATCGTCAGCCCGGCGGCGACTTCCAGCGTGGCGGAACCGAACATCGCTCAGGCCCCCCGCCGCCATTCAGCCACACCGCTCCCATACCCCTTGCGCATGCTGTCTCCCTGACGTCATCCGGATGGATGCGCTATTGGAAGACCGGCACCCCTCGCGCCGCCACGGACGAAAGGGCAGATGCAGCGCTACAGACGAAAAAAAACCAGGCGAGGACGCCTGGTTTCTGGTCTTTGGCCGTGGATGGGGTCAGCCCGCAGCCACTCGCGTGCGGATATGCGAAAGCGCTTCTTCGACCTGATCGATCAGCACCAGGCACAGATCGCCCGTCTTGAGACGATCGAGCGCGGTGTCGATGGCGACGAATTCGCCGTGAATCTCGTCGACCGCGCTGGTGCGCGTCGCGCCTTCGAGACCTTCGCGCAGGAGCGCCAGCACTTCGCCGTCGGCGCGGCCGCGCTGGCATTGGTCCTGGTACAGGATCACGTCGTCGAACGCGCGCCCCAGGATCTGCGTCTGCTGCCGGATGTCCTCGTCGCGACGATCGCCCGCCCCGCTGATCACCACGCTGCGGCGCGTGGCTGGCATGGCTTCGACGGCCTGCACCAGCGCCAGCATGGCGTCCGGGTTGTGGCCGTAATCGGCGATCACGGTTGCGCCGCGATAGTCGAATACGTTAAAGCGCCCCGGTGCGTTGTCGGCGTGGCCCATGAAGGTCGCCAGACCGGCGCGCATCACGTCCCAATCCACGCCCAGCGCCCACGCCGCACCCACCGCGGCCATGGCGTTGTCGACCTGGAAGCCGATGGTGCCGCCACGCGTGAGCGGCACGCCCGACAGCGGCACGCGGAAAGTCGTGTTGCCTTCGCACGCCACGATGTCGCCGTCCTGCACGTACACCACGCGACGCCCCTGGGCACGATGCGTCGCCATCAGCGGATGATGACGGTCGGCCGTGAAGAAGGTCACCGAGCCCGGGCAGTTGTCGGCCATGGCAGCGACGTTCGGATCGCTGGCGTTGAGCACGGCCACGCCATCCGGCGCCACGTTCTGCACGATGACGCGCTTTAGCACGGCGAGGTCTTCGACCGTGGTGATGAAGTTCAGTCCGAGGTGGTCGCCCAGCCCGATGTTGGTGACCACCGCCACCTTGCAGCGGTCGAACGCCAGGCCTTCGCGCAGCACACCGCCGCGCGCGGTTTCGAACACGGCGGCATCCACGTCCGGGTGCATCAGCACGTTGCGCGCGCTGCGCGGGCCGGAACAGTCGCCCGTGTCGGTGCGGCGGCCATTGATGTAGACGCCGTCGGTATTGGTCATGCCCACGCGCTTGCCGCTGGTGGCGATGATGTGCGCGATCAGGCGCACCGTCGTGGTCTTGCCGTTGGTGCCGGTGACGGCAACGACCGGAATGCGGCCGTCGTCGCCGTCGGCGAACATGTTCGAGACGATGGCCTCGCCCACCGCGCGGCCCTTGCCGAACGAAGGCGACAGATGCATGCGCAGGCCCGGCGCGGCGTTGACTTCCACCACGCCGCCACCCTGTTCTTCGAGCGGCTTGAGCACGGTTTCGCACACCACGTCCACGCCGCACACGTCCAGGCCGATCATCTGCGCGGCAGCGACGGCGCGCGCGGCGACTTCCGGATGCACCTCGTCGGTGACGTCGGTGGCCGTGCCGCCGGTGGACAGGTTGGCGTTGTTGCGCAGCACGACGCGGGCGCCCTTGGGCGGCACGGATTCAGGATCGAAGCCTTGCATGGCCAGACGCGCGATAGCGATGTCGTCCAGGCGCATCTTGGTCAGCGAGGTGGCATGCCCTTCGCCGCGACGCGGGTCGAGGTTCACCATGTCGACCAGTTGGCGAATGGTGCTCGTGCCGTCGCCGATGACATGCGGCGGATCGCGGCGCGCGGCGGCCACCAGATGATTGCCGACCACCAGCAGGCGGAAGTCGCTGCCGGGGATGTAGCTCTCGATCAGCACTTCGTCGCTGATCTCGAAAGCAGCAGCGTAGGCCACTTCCAGGTGTTCGCGGGTCACGACGTTGACCGTCACGCCCTTGCCCTGGTTACCGTCGCGCGGCTTGACGACCACCGGGCCGCCGATTTCCTGCATGGCTTCCCAGGCGTCGTTGATGTCGCTGACCGGACGGCCATGCGGCACGGGTACGCCGGCGGCGAGCAACAGGGTTTTGGTGAGTTCCTTGTCCTGCGCGATGGATTCGGAGATCGCACTGGTACGGTCGGTCTCGGCCGCCTGGATGCGACGCTGGCGACTGCCCCAGCCGAACTGCACCATGCTGCCGGACGTCATGCGGCGGAATGGAATGCCGCGCGCAACGGCGGCGTTGACGATGGCGCCGGTGCTCGGCCCCAGGCGGATGTCTTCATCCAGCTCGCGCAAGCGATGCAGCGCGTCGGCCAGATCAAAAGGCGTGTCGTTGCGGGCCGCTTCGATGAGCGCCTCGGCCAGCTCGAAGGCCTGGCGGCCGACGGCTTCTTCCGAGTATTCCACGACGACCTGGAAAACGCCCGGCGTCAGCGTGCGCGCCGTGCGGCTGAAGGTCACCGGGCAGCCGGCCTGGGCCTGCAGGCCCAGTGCTGCAAATTCCAGCACGTCGGCCAGCGATACCGGCTGGCCCAGCTCGACCGGCAGGATGTGGCCGATCTCGGGAAAGCGTTCGCGCAGGCGCGGCTCAAAGCCCGCCATCCTGTCGATCGCGTATTCGTCGTCACTGCACGTGACGATCGCCTCGATGGCGGTGCGGCGGTTCCATAGATTGGGGCCGCGCAGCGCCCGTATTCTCGATACTTCCATTTAACCCGTCTTCCCTGTTCGTTTGTCTCTGGCGGACATTTTTGTGAACTTCGTTCGAGTCGCCCCCAACCGATCAGAAACTGCCAGCCCCCGCTGCAGTCCCCTGGGTGGGTTCGAATGTTTCCATGCCGGCGCGGATGAGCGCCGGGGCAATACCCAATGACAACGCCGCGGCAAACGCCGGCAGCGCGTGTTCTACATGCAGGCCGACAGCGGCGGCCGGTGCGCGGTCGAGCACGTCGAGGCTGACCAGCACGATTTCATCGGCGCCGGTTGCCAGGATCACTTCGCGCCCCCGCACGAAGAGTGCGCGACCACCGCGCTCCCGATGGTCCACCATGGCATGCGAATCGGCTTTCTGCCCGTAGAGGAATACGTCGCCGTCGCACAGCTCGGCCATCTTGAGGACTTCCGCGTCGTCGGCGTTGAGCACCGCCACGCCTTCGGGCATCACCACGTCGACCTGCGTGCGCAGCACATTGAAGAGCTGCTCCGGCTGATCAACGTAATACGGGGCAAGTCCGTTGACAGAACCCATGTCCGTCACGACCCCGACCTGACAGCGGTCGTAGGCCAGCCCCTCGCGCAGGATCATTTCCGCGTCGTTCTCGAAAACGGCTGCCTGCACGGCTCGGTTCATCAGCAGACGCTGTCCGCCGGTCCAGTTCGCGCAGCTACGGTGTTCGACCAGACGGCGATCCAGATACAGGCCGGCACGGCAAGCCAGACCGACATGCAGGCCGCCCAGATGCGTGAGCCACGCGATCAGCCGCGACACCAACGTGGCGTCAGTGCCGCCGGCCACGCCGACGATGGGAATGCGGGCGGCGTCCCCTTCCGGGAACAAATGTTCGATGATGGCGCGGCCCACCGGGCGCGGCTCGCCCACGGAGGGCTTCAGATGCATCAGCAGGCCGGGGCCGGCGTTGACTTCGACGATCGCACCGCCCTGCTCTTCCAGCGGACGGCTGATGTCCTGCGCCACGAGATCGATGCCGGCGATATCCAGGCCCACCACGCGGGCGGCCATCGCGACGATCTCGGCGACCTCGGGGTGAACTTTGTCGGTCACGTCCATGGCGACGTTGCCATTGCGCTGCACCAACACGCGACGCCCGGCGGCGGGCACGCTGTCGCGCGTCAGCCCCTGGCGTTGCAGTTCGAGCACGACGTTGGCGTCGCGGTCGAGAACGATGGTCTCGAGCGGAAACTCTTCGGCGTCGCCGCGGCGCGGATCGGAGTTCACCTGAGACTCGATGAGTTGCTCACAGGTGGACACGCCGTCGCCGGTCATCCACACGGATTCGCCCCGTGCGGCCGCGACCACGCGCGAGCCGACCACCAGCAGGCGATGTTCGTCGCCACGAATGAAGCGCTCGACGATGACTTCGCTGCCTTCGCGTTCGGCCAGGTGGAACGCGGCCTCGATCGTTGCGCGATCGTCCAGCTCGAGCGACACGCCACGCCCGTGGTTGGCGTCGGAAGGCTTCACCACCACCGGCAGGCCGATGTCCTGCGCGGCTTCCCATGCTTCTTCGGGCGATTCGACGATCCGCCCCTCGGGCACCGGCACGCCGCAGGAAGACAGCAGGCTCTTGGTCAGGTCCTTGTCGCTCGAAATGCCTTCGGCAATCGCGCTGGTCTTGTCGGTCTCGGCCGTCCAGATGCGACGCTGGCGCGCGCTGTGGCCCAACTGCACGAGGTTGCCGTCGGTCAGGCGAATCCAGGGAATGCTGCGTTCGGTGGCCGCTTCGACGATGCACGCCGTGCTCGGGCCGAGGTAGTGGTCGTCGACCATGACGCGCAGGTGTTCGACCACCGGCGCGAGGTCATACGGTTTGTCATTGATGGCGGCCATGACGAGATCGCGCGCTGCCATCAGCGCGGCGCGGCCAACCTGTTCGTTGCGCGCTCGCACCGCGACCTTATAGATGCCGCGTTGCGAAGTGGAGCGCGCCTTGCCGAAACCGACCTTCATGCCGGCGAGGTTCTGCAGCTCGATGGCCACGTGTTCCATGATGTGCGCCGGCCATGTGCCTTCGGCCAGACGCGACAAGAAGCCTCCGCGACGCCCTTCGCTGCAACGGTGTTCGATCAGTCCCGGCAGCCAGGCCGACAGACGTTCGTTGAACCCGGGCAAGGTGTTGGAGGGGAAATCCTCCAGTTCGCCGATGTCGACCAGCGCCTCGATCACCGGGCGGTAAGTCCAGATATTCGGACCACGCAGATAATTCAGGCGGAGAAGCTCGATGTCTTTTTTACTCATATTCATTGGGTGATTGCATCACGCGGGGCGATTACATCACGGCCGCAGAAACGTAATGCAATATCGTGTAACTGGCCGACGACTTGAATTACCCCTTGTAACGGCAATGTTCCGCAGTGGCGCGGTATACTCCAGCGCCTTCAACGGTCCCCGAACAGCGCGCGAGAATACAGCAAATGCCGCGCCCAAGGGCCTTGTCACAAGGCGCAGCAGCCCTTCGCAAGCGACACGCCATTACGGCAAATTCAATCCGGCGTCGGGCGCATAACCGATTCGCCGTATTTCATGACGACACACTCAGTTACAACAAATCCGGCAGGCGAGCCGTGGCGCAATTCGCTCGATAGCGAATTAATGTCCGGGGAGGAAATCATCGCCACGCTGGAAACCGATCTCGACGAGCGTCTGCGTTTTGCGGGGGGCTTCGTCGCACTGACCGGTCGCCGCATTCTCTGGCGCGATGCCGATACCAAGGCCTGGCAACATTGCGCGCTGGCGTCTTCGCTGCAACTGGTGCACCACGACCATGCCGGCGTAGGCACGCTCCAATTGCAGGACGCTTCCCGCCGTCTTGCAAGCTGGCGTTTCACGCTGGCGCAGAACGTCGCCGCCACGCGCCTGCAGTCGCGCTTCGAACAGCTCCTGGATGTGCTGTCCTCCGGCACGTCGGAGTCGCCCGAAGCCGAACTGCTGTGCCCCACCTGCAAGGCGCCACTCGACCCGGACGACGAAGAATGTCCTAACTGCGCACAGGAACTCACCGCACCACCGTCGACGTGGACCCTGTTGCGCCTGTGGCGCTTCGCGCGCCCGTATCGCTGGCCGCTGCTGGCGGGTTTCCTGCTGACGCTGGCATCGACCGCCGCGACGCTGGTGGCGCCTTATCTGTCGATGCCGCTGATGGACAAAGTGCTGATTCCTTATCAGAACGGCGTGCCGATCGACGTGCACCTGGTAACGCTGTACCTGGGCGGACTCGCGGCTTCGGCACTGGTGGCATGGGGACTGGGCTGGGCGCGCACTTACATATTGGCGCTGGTCAGCGAGCGCATCGGCGCGGACCTGCGTACCACGACGTACGAACACCTGCTGAACCTGTCCTTGGAATATTTCGGCGGCAAGCGCACGGGCGACCTGATGGCGCGCATCGGTTCGGAGACCGACCGCATCAACGTCTTCCTGTCGCTGCACCTGCTCGATTTCGCCACCGACGTGCTCATGATCGTCATGACCTCGGTGATCCTCTTCTCGATCAATCCGTGGCTGGCCTTGGTCACGCTGCTGCCGCTGCCCTTCATCGGCTGGATGATCCACGTCGTGCGCGACAAGCTGCGCACCGGTTTCGAGAAGATCGACCGCGTGTGGTCCGAAGTCACCAACGTGCTGGCCGACACCATCCCGGGCATCCGCGTGGTCAAGGCCTTCGCGCAGGAACGCCGCGAAGCGCAGCGCTTCCGCGACGCCAATCGCCACAACCTGGCGGTCAACGACAAGCTTAACCGTGTGTGGTCGCTGTTCAGCCCGACCGTGTCGCTGCTGACGGAAATCGGCATCCTCGTGGTGTGGGCGTTCGGCATCTGGCAGGTCGCGCACGACCAGATCACCGTCGGTGTACTGACGGCCTTCCTCGCCTACATCACCCGCTTCTACACGCGGCTCGATTCAATGAGCCGCATCGTGTCGGTCACGCAGAAGGCCGCCGCCGGCGCCAAGCGCATCTTCGACATCCTCGACCACGTATCGAGCGTGCCGGAACCTGCCAATCCGCAACCGCTGCCGCGCGTGGAAGGCCGTATCGAAATCGATGACGTCGGTTTCCGTTATGGCAATCGCGCCGTCATTCGCGGCGTCGACCTCACCATCACGCCGGGCGAAATGATCGGCCTGGTCGGCCACAGCGGTTCGGGCAAGAGCACGCTGGTCAACCTGATCTGCCGCTTCTACGACGTCTCGCAGGGCGCGATCCGCATCGACGGCCATGACATCCGCGACATCGCGGTGGCCGACTATCGCCGCAACATCGGGCTGGTGCTGCAGGAGCCGTTCCTGTTCTTCGGCACCATCGCCGAGAACATCGCCTACGGCAAACCGGGGGCCTCGCGCGAGGAAATCATCGCTGCGGCACGCGCGGCGCATGCGCATGAATTCATTCTGCGCCTGCCGCAGGGCTATGACTCGCTGGTCGGCGAACGGGGACAAGGTCTGTCGGGCGGCGAGCGCCAGCGCATATCGATCGCCCGTGCGCTGCTGATCGATCCGCGCATCCTCATCCTCGACGAAGCCACTTCGTCGGTGGATACCGAAACCGAAAAAGAAATCCAGAAGGCGCTCGACAACCTCGTGCGCGGCCGCACCACGATCGCCATCGCGCACCGCCTGTCGACGCTGCGTCGCGCGGATCGGCTGGTGGTGATGGATCGCGGCAAGATCGTCGAGGTGGGCCCCCATGAAGCGCTGATGGAAGCGCAGGGCGCCTACTACCGTCTGTACGAAGCGCAGGCGCGCAACGTCGACACCGAAGCGGTTTCGCCCGAATGGAAGAACGCGCCCAAGCTGGAAGGAACGCCGTCATGACGCTCGATTGGACACTGCGGCGCGACGCGCTCGGTCGCCTCAACTTCGTTGCCGCCGACGGCACCGTTTCGGAGGCCGTCACACCGGTGCGCGCCTTTCCCATCGCCGCGCCGCAGGAGAGCATCTCGATCGTCAGCGGCGACGGCCACGAATTGGCGTGGATCGACAGGCTCGGCGACCTGCCGGACGACACCCGCACGCTGGTCGAAGAAGAACTCGCCAGCCGCGAATTCATGCCACGCATCCTGCGCCTCAAGAGCGTGTCGACTTTCGCCACGCCCAGCACATGGGACGTCGACACCGATCGCGGCCCGACGCGCCTGGTGCTCAAGGGCGAAGAGGACATCCGGCGCCTGTCCGCCACCACGCTGTTGATCGCCGACATCCACGGCATCCAGTTTCTGCTGCGCGACCTGCTCTCGCTCGACCGCCACAGCCGCAAGCTGCTGGATCGCTTCCTCTGATATCCGCCAAGGCGTGGTCACATCGGTGACCACGCAGCTTGTCCAGCCGCCGGCACAAGCGGACAATGCGCACCTGACTCGGGGTGTCCTCGCTGATGCGAGGACTGAGACACACCCGCATCACCTGATCCGGATCATGCCGGCGTAGGGAAGTCTTCACCGGCTCCCGCACACGCCAGGAGCCATCATGCAAGACTCGACACCTACCACGCTCGCGCTGGGTACACTGGCCAGCGAACTCGAACGCCTGCGCGCGGCCTCGCCCCTCGTGCATATCCTCACCAACGAAGTGGTGCAGGAGATCACCGCCAACGTCCTGCTCGCGGCCGGTGCGGCGCCGGCAATGATCGTTGCCGAAGAAGAAGCCGCCACCTTCGCCGCCATGTCGGGCGCCGTGCTCATCAACGTCGGCACGCTCTACCCTGCCCGCCTTGCCGCCATGCGCGTGGCCGTCGCCGCTGCGCATGCGGCTGGCGTGCCGTGGACGCTCGACCCGGTCGCCGCCGGCGTGCTGGCATATCGCACCGACGCCTGCCGTGACCTGCTCGCGCAGGGCGCCACAGCCATCCGCGGCAATGCTTCAGAAATCCTCGCGCTTGCGGGACTGGGCGGCGCGGGGCGCGGCGTCGACAGCACGGCAGGCTCGAACGCGGCGCTGGAGGCGGCCTGCGAACTGGCACGCGACACCGGCGCCATCGTGGCGGTGACAGGTGAAGTCGATTACATCACCGACGGCGACCGCATACTCGCCACGCCTTGGGGGCACCCGCTCATGACACGCGTGGTCGGCACCGGCTGCGCCCTGTCGGCGCTCGTCGCGGCATTCACCGCCGGCGCGCAGGATCGGCTCACGGCGGTTGCATCGGCCTGTGCCATGGCCGGCCTCGCGGGCGAGCGCGCCCTGGCAACGAGCGCCGGTCCGGGTTCATTCAAGGCCGCGTTCCTCGATGCGCTCTACGCCATGGACCCGGACGAACTGCGCAGCCGGATCGTGTGATGCGATTCGATCTCTCGCTCTACCTCGTGCTCGACCCCGACCTGTGCGGCGGCGTCGACGGCATGATCGACACGACGCGCCATGCAATCGACGCAGGTGTCACCATCGTGCAATTGCGCGCGCCCGACTGGAAGAAACGCCAATGGTTCGAGGCCGCCACGCGGCTCAAGGCTTTGCTCGCACCGCGCGGCGTGCCGCTCATCATCAATGACCAGATCGACGTCGCGCTGGCCGTGGATGCGGACGGCATCCACATCGGGCAGGACGATCTACCGCCTGACGCCGCACGCGCGCTCATCGGCCCGCACAAGCTGCTCGGCTTTTCGGTATCGGACGCCGCGCAATGGAGCAGCGCCCCGCTCGATCTCATCGATTACCTCGGCGTCGGCCCGGTGCTGCCCACCAGCACCAAGCCCGATGCCGCCCCCGCCCTTGGACTGGATGCGTTCGCCGCGCTCATGCGCGCCAAGCCGTGCCCGGTGGTCGCCATCGGCGGCATCCATGCCGGCAATACGGCAGCGTTGATCGCTGCGGGCGCCGATGGCGTCGCCGTCGTGTCCGCCATCTGCGGCCAACCGGACGTGCCGACGGCAACCCATGCACTCGCACACGCCATTTCGGGAGCAAGAACATGATCGCCCACGCGTTGACCATCGCAGGTTCGGATTCGGGCGGCGGCGCCGGCATCCAGGCCGACCTCAAGACCTTCTCGGCGCTGGGGGCCTACGGCATGAGCGTGCTGACCGCGCTCACTGCACAGAACACGCGCGGCGTGACGGACGTGCAGCCGGTTCCGCCGGAATTCGTCGCCGCGCAGATGGACGCCGTGTTCTCGGACATTCGTGTCGATGCAGTCAAGTTCGGCATGCTGGCCAACGCTGGCATCGTGCACGCCGTGGCCGAAGGCATCGAACGCCATCGCCCCGCGTACGTCGTGCTCGATACGGTCATGGTCGCCAAGGGCGGACATCGCCTGCTCGCGGCAGACGCCGTCGCCGCGATCCGCGACCGTCTGATGCCATTGGCATCGATCATCACCCCCAACCTGCCCGAAGCCGCCGCGCTGCTCGATTGCGACGTGGCAGAGGATGAAGAAGAGATGCATCGCCAGGGATTGGCACTGATCGAAGCCGGCGCACAGGCCGTACTGATGAAGGGCGGCCATCTCGACGCCGTCGACAGCCCCGACTGGCTGATCACGCCCGAGGGCGAGGCGCGCATCGTGCATCCCCGCGTCGCCACCCGCAACACGCACGGCACGGGGTGCACCTTGTCGGCTGCACTGGCAGCATTGCGTCCGAAACATGCGGATTGGGTGACAACGGTCGTCGCCGCGCGGGCGTATTTGCAGTCAGCGCTGGAGGCGGCGGATCGCTTGGATGTGGGCCATGGGATTGGGCCGGTGCATCACTTTCATCAATGGTGGTGAATCGGCAGCGCTGGATCGAGCGCAGGAAGTCCGCCGCCTGATTTGTTCGCCGTGACGGACGTGCGGGTACGACCAAGGTCGGCCTGACGCCAAGGCAGCGCCGATCCGCCGCGACTGCAATACGTGCCCCGCCGGCCCTCCGCATCGGGGCAGCCAGTTCGGCTGCAGGGTCAGGGAGGTCTTCGTCGTCATGCTTCTCTGCACACGCCGCGCAGCGCTCGGGCGCCGAGCCAGTCGGCCGCGATCTTCCTTGGCCAGAGCGGGCTCTCGGACGCCAGTCAGCGTAAGCGGTACCTTGATTTGTCGCAATGGCGCGCGTGCCCCGAGCAGCCCGAGTTTAGGGATAATTTTCCGGCGTTTCCCGCAGTGCGAACTTCACAGCAAATAGCAACTGGCATTTGCCAACATCTGTATCTGCAGACCGTTGCGTCCTTCCCGATGCCTGCTCGTCGGCTCGCCGTGCTGACGGTGAAAACATCCCGCTCGTGCCAGCCTTCGCGCACGCGGCGACAGGCAGATGCCGTTCGCATGGACGTCATACTTTTGAACGATGATGGAACGAAGAAAAGTCTCTTCCCGCGACAGTGGTGTCATTCGCGCAATCGCCCGTGGCTTGGCCAACTCGGCGGTAACGCCGAACCAGATTTCCGTGTCGAGCTGCGTGTTTGCCGCACTCGTACCCATCGGCTTGTTTGTCATCGGCGGCATGATGGGCATCGTGCTCGCGATTGCCGGCGTGCAATTGCGGCTCCTTGCCAACGTCATCGACGGCCTCGTCGCCGTCGAGGGCGGCAAGAGCACCGCACTGGGGGCGCTCTACAACGAGTTTCCTGACCGCATTGCCGATTCGATCATCCTGATTGCGTTCGGTTATGGCGTACAGCTTTCGCCCATCGGCTGGCTTGCCGCGTTGCTCGCCGCCCTGACCGCTTACATCAGAGTCTTTGGTGGCGCGCTCGGTCAGATTCAGAGCTTTTCCGGCCCGATGGCCAAACAGCACCGCATGGCCGCCGTCACCCTCGGACTGATTGCCATGCTGGTGGGTGCGGCCGGCCTGCAGGCCGCAGCATGCCTGTACGTCGCCCAAGGCGCGCTCTGGGCCATTGTTGTCGGTTCCGCGTGGACCTGCTGGCGGCGCACGCGCGCGATCGCCGAACAACTCGTCGCACGCTGACGTACGGAACGGCGCAGCCGGGCACGCGCATCGCCACAAAAGGGAAAAGTAGACGCATGAATCCTCGTCCCCGTTCGGAGCTCGTCGCACGAGAATTGCTGTGCTCGTTGGTACGGTTGCTGGTGGGCGCCGTCCCCGCCAACGGCGTCAGCACGACCACCGCACAGGCCATCTTCTTCGCCAATCATTCCAGTCATCTCGATACAGTGGTCTTGCTTGCCGCGCTGCCGTTGCGGTGGCGTATGCGCGTACGACCGGTGGCGGCCATGGACTACTGGGGGAACGGGCGGATACGACGCTGGATCGCAGAACGCGTGCTGAACGTCGTTTTTATTAACCGCCATGGCAAGGTTGGGGAGGACGCCCTGGCCCCGGTACGCCAGGCCCTGCAAGAAGGCGCTTCGCTGATCTTCTTTCCGGAGGGCACGCGTCACAACGGTGCATTGCCCGATGAGTTCAAGAGTGGAATTTTCCGATTGGCTGAGGAGTTCCCGCGCATCGCACTCGTTCCGACCTATCTGGAAAATCCCAACCGCACCCTTCCCAAGGGGTCTCTGCTCGTCCTGCCGCTGATCAATCGCGTGCATTTCGGCGCAGCGCTGTCGCGGATTGCAGAAGAATCGAAGCCGGCATTTCTCACACGCGCACGACAAGCGGTCTGCGAGTTGGCGCCACATCAATTTTCGTCATCCCCGAAATGATCAATACGCCGTTCTGGTCGCTCGCATTTGGCATCGTTGCTTTCCTCTCCATGGCCACGCTCATCGGTCGCGCCATTGCCTGGAAGGCAGGCGGTGACAACGCCACGGTGGTCAACCTCAACCAGCGCATCAATGCATGGTGGATATTGGTGGCAGTCACGCTGCCTTTTATTGCCATAGGGCGAACGACGGCCACCGCCTTGTTTGCGATTGCCTCGTTCCTGGCATTGAGGGAATTTCTGTCTCTGACGCCGACCCGCCCCGGAGACAGGCTTGCGATGTTCAGCGCGTTTTTCGTTGCCATCCCGGTGCAATTCGCGCTTGTTGCCATGGATTGGTACGGGCTGTTTTCCATATTGCTGCCGGTGTATGGCTTCTTCCTGCTGCCGACGGCAAGCACGCTTGCACAGGATACGGAGGACTATCTTTCACGCTGCGCGAAGATCCAATGGGCGATCATGGTCTGCGTTTACGGCGTCAGCCACATCCCCGCCCTGCTTTTCCTGCCGATTGCGGGGTACGACACCGCCAACGGCACGCTGCTGGTCTACTTCCTGCTCGTGGCTCAACTATCCGACGTCCTGCAATACGTGTGCGGCAAGCTCTTTGGCAAAAGCAAAGTTGCACCGATCCTTAGCCCCAACAAAACCTGGGAAGGGCTCATCGGCGGAGGCGTGCTGGCAACACTGGTCGGCGCGGCACTGCACGGCGTCACCCCGTTCACGGCCTGGCAAGCCTGCGCGCTGTCGCTGGTCGTCGTGATTACGGGTTTCTTTGGCGGGCTGATTCTCTCTGCAGTCAAACGCTCGCTCGGGGCCAAGGATTGGGGCAATGGCATTCCCGGGCACGGGGGCGTGCTTGATCGGTTGGACTCGCTGGCATTTTCGGCGCCGATCTTCTTCCACCTGACCCGCTACTGGTTTACGCCCTAGGCGCTGTTCAGCGAAAAATGCCGCCCCCGGTGCAATGCAGGGGCGGCGTTCTCATCAGACGAGCGGCGCGTCATCCGCTGTCTGTACGCCCTGATTGGGGCTCTCGATTTGCGTCCGACCGTGCTCATCAGAATGGAAACCGAAAACTCCTGAGTCCCATCGGTTTCCAGATACGGAGGGCGGATGACGCTTCTCGCCCCGCCCCACCAAAACGGATTAGCGGATTTCCTGCCCCACCATCAATCGATGCCCATCGGGCGTCTCAAGCGCCATCTCGCGCATGCCCCAGGGTTTGTCGGTCGGCGACTGGCGAATGAGTGCGCCGCGCCCCAGTAGTTCGGCGTGCAGCGCATCGATGTCGTCGACATGCAGGTAAGCGAAGTAACTGTGATCGCCCAGGTCGCGCGGCGGCAAGGCGTCCGGACAGTGACCGAGCATCACCCGCACGCCGTCGCGCGCGAGCGCCTGCCAGTTGTCGCCATCCTGCCATTCGGGAACAACACCGAGTACGTCGCGGAAGTACTCCGCGGTACGCACCAGATCGGGCACGGCCAGAACATACGCATAGCTGCGCAGCGAGGGGGAATTGCTCATGCTGAACCTCCGGGGGAAGTCGTCACATGACGACGTGGCTTCAACCCTTGCCGGCTTCGTCGTCGAGCTTGCGCAGGAAAGCCATTTTTTCGGCGATCTTGCTTTCCAGCCCGCGCGGCACCGGCTGATACCAGGCCGGATCTTCGATACCGTCCGGCAAGTATGTTTCGCCCGCCGCGTAGGCGTGGGGCTCGTCGTGGGCGTAGCGATAAGCGTGCCCGTAACCGAGCTCCTTCATGAGCTTGGTCGGCGCGTTGCGCAGATGCACGGGCACTTCGCGCGATTTGTCCTGCCGTACGAAAGCCATCGCCTCGTTAAAAGCCATATAGCCGGCATTGCTCTTGGCTGCCACGGCAAGGTAGATGACGGCCTGCCCCAGCGCCAGTTCGCCTTCCGGCGAGCCGAGACGCTCGTAGGTAAGCGCCGCGTCGTTGGCGATCTGCATGGCGCGCGGGTCGGCCAGGCCGATGTCTTCCCACGCCATGCGCACGATGCGCCGCGCCAGGTAGCGCGGGTCCGCACCGCCGTCGAGCATGCGGCACAGCCAGTACAACGCACCGTCCGGATTCGAGCCGCGCACGGATTTGTGCAGGGCCGAGATCTGATCGTAGAAGTTGTCGCCCCCCTTGTCGAAACGGCGCGCGTTGAGCGTCAGCGCGTTTTCGACAAAGTGAGCATCGATGCGCGCCACGCCGGCCGCGCGCGACGCGGTGTCGGTCTGTTCGAGCAGATTGAGGAAGCGTCTCGCATCGCCGTCGGCGTAGCCCACCAGCGTTGTGACCGCGGCATCGTCGAATTCGAGATGCGTCAGGGCTTTTTCTTGTGCGCGCGAGAGCAGTTGGCGGAGTTCGTCGTCGGTCAGGCTCTTCAGCACGTAGACCTGTGCGCGCGAGAGCAATGCGGCGTTCACTTCGAACGACGGGTTCTCGGTCGTCGCGCCGATGAAGGTCACCAGACCGGATTCGACGTAAGGCAGCAAGGCGTCCTGCTGCGACTTGTTGAAGCGGTGGATTTCGTCGACGAACAGCAGCGTGTGGCGACCGCTGGTAGCCAGCGTCTGTTCCGCCTGCTCCATCGAGGCGCGGATGTCTTTCACGCCCGCAAATACGGCCGACAAAGCGATGAAGGCGCTGCCGAATGCGTTGGCCGTCAGCCGCGCGATGGTGGTCTTGCCCACGCCGGGCGGCCCCCACAGGATCATCGAATGCGGCTTGCCCGACTGGAACGCCAGCCGCAGCGGCTTGCCTTCGCCGAGCAGATGCGACTGGCCGATGACGTCATCGAGCGTGGCCGGACGCAGCAATTCGGCCAGCGGTACGCGGCCGGCGGGGGCCTGGGCGGAAAAGAGGTCGTCCATCGAGCGTTGTCTGTGTCTGATGTTATTCGCCGACGACGTCGGCGCCCTTCGGCGGCGTGAAGCGGAACGAATCGGCCGGCAGCGATGGGTTGCGCTCGAAGGAGGTGAAGCGCAGACGCGTCGTCTGACCAAAGGCGTCCTGCACTTCCATGGCTTGCGGCAGGCCGCCCTTGAAGCCCATGCGCACGTGCTGGAAGCCCGCTTCGTTGGTCTTGGGCTTGGCGTCGAGCCACGCCAGTCCGTCGGCCTCGCCCGCATCCGACAACTCGAAGTTCTTGTCCAGCGCGTTATCGCCCGCCAGTAACGCGGCCGGACTGGCGCCGAGCGCCTGGCCCATGGCTTTTACGACGACCTGGTTCAGGTCCTTGTCGTACGACCACAGTTTGGTGCCGTCGCCGACGATCAACTGGCTGTAGGGCTTTTCGTAAGTCCAGCGGAATTTGCCCGGGCGCTGCAGCAGCATGTTGCCCGACGCCTGCTGACCCGGCTTGCCATTGCGCAGCACGACGCTCTGCTCGAAATTTGCACGCGCCGTGCGGGTGTTGGAGAGGAACTGCCGCAGCTGGTCGAGCGAGTCCGAAGCATGCGCTGCCGTCAGGGGCAGCGCGGCGCACATCAGTGCGATCAGTTTGCGATACATAGTCATCCAGTCGATGTGCGGACCTGCACGCCGTAGGCACGGTCTGCAACGACCATGCCCATGCGCCGGACCCGACATGTGAAGCGGCGCGTTGAGCGTTCGCGCCGCGTCCGGTTACTCCTCGCGCGGCGGCGGCGCGATCACTTCGCGGTTGCCGTTGGCGCTCATGGCCGATACGACTCCGGAACGCTCCATTTGTTCGATCAGGCGGGCAGCGCGGTTGTAGCCGATGCGCAGGTGGCGCTGCACCAGCGAAATCGACGGACGCCGCGTTTTGGTGACGATGTCGACAGCCTGGTCGTAGAGCGGATCGGCCTCGCCGTCACCGGCGTCGCCGCCATCGGCAGCGCCGAGGAAATTGCCTTCGCCGTCTTCGCCGCCGCCGGAGAGAATGCCTTCGATGTAGTCCGGCTCGCCGCCCACGGCCTTGAGATGTTCGACCACCTTGTGCACTTCACCGTCATCGACGAAGGCACCGTGCACACGTGTCGGCAGGCCGGTGCCCGGTGCGAGGTAGAGCATGTCGCCCATGCCGAGCAGCGATTCGGCGCCCTGCTGGTCGAGGATGGTGCGCGAATCGATCTTGCTCGACACCTGGAAGGCCATGCGCGTCGGGATGTTGGCCTTGATGAGGCCGGTGATGACATCCACCGACGGACGCTGCGTGGCCAGCACGAGGTGGACACCTGCCGCGCGCGCCTTTTGCGCCAGACGGGCGATGAGTTCTTCGACCTTCTTGCCGACCACCATCATCAGGTCGGCCAGTTCGTCGATGACCACCACGATCATCGGCATGGTGCCCAGGGGTTCGGGGCTGTCGGGCGTGATGCTGAACGGGTTGGTCTTGGGCGTGCCGGCCTTTTCGGCCTCCTGGATGACCTTGTTGTAGCCGGCCAGGTTGCGCACGCCCATCGCCGACATCAGTTTGTAGCGGCGCTCCATTTCGCCCACGCACCAGTTGAGCGCATGCGCGGCGTGTTTCATGTCGGTGACCACCGGCGCGAGCAGGTGCGGAATGCCTTCGTACACCGACAGTTCGAGCATCTTCGGGTCGATCAGGATCAGGCGGACCTTGTCGGCTTCGGCCTTGTAGAGCAGCGACAGGATCATGGCGTTGATACCCACCGACTTGCCGGAGCCGGTCGTACCGGCCACCAGCAAGTGAGGCATCTTGGCCAGGTCGGCCACCACCGGATTGCCGGCGATGTCCTTGCCCAGCGCCACGGTCAGCGGCGAGGCCATGTTGTGGTAGACCTGCGAGCCGATGATTTCGGACAGGCGCACGGTCTGCCGTTTCGGGTTCGGAATTTCCAGCCCCATGCAGCTCTTGCCGGGGATGGTCTCGACCACGCGGATGCTCATCACCGACAGCGCGCGGGCCAGGTCCTTGACGAGGTTGACGATCTGCGAACCCTTCACGCCCACGGCCGGTTCGATCTCGTAGCGCGTGATGACCGGGCCCGGATAGGCCGACAGCACTTTTACTTCCACGCCGAAGTCGGCCAGCTTGCGTTCGATGAGGCGCGAGGTGTACTCCAGCGACTCAACGGACGGCGGCTCGACGTCGTTCTTGGGCTCGTCGAGCAGTGACAGCGCCGGCAGCGCACCGGTCGCCATGTCAGCGAACAACACTTGCTGGCGCTCTTTTTCGACGCGCTCGGACTTCATCACCGGCTCGATGCGCACGGGCTCGATGTGGATTTCGACGGGCGGTGCGTCTTCGCGCTTCTTGCGTTCTTTCTTGACCTTTTCTTCGCGCTTGACGGCCACCTGCTGGCCGGCGCGGCGATCCTGCCAGGCTCCGGCCTGCCCCACGACCCACAGGCCGGCGCGTTCGAGCGCATGGCCGAGCTTTTCAACCGCCGACAGCCACGAGAAATTGCCGAACAGCGACAGCCCGCCGGCCCACAGCGCCAGCATCAGCAAGGTGCCGCCGGTGAAGCCGAGATAACGCACGAACAGTTCGCCGATTTCGGCGCCGACCACGCCGCCCGGCTGGCCGGGCAAGGCGAACTGATGGGAATAGAAGCGCACCGCTTCCAGCCCGCAACTGGTCAGCATCAGCACCAGGAAGCCGGCCACGACGATGAAGAAAGAGCGCTTGTCGCCGTTCATCTCGTGATGGAAGCGATGATGGCCGATGGCCAGCCCCCATACGAGGAAGACCACCCACCACCACGCCGACACGCCGAACAGCAGCAGCATGACGTCGGCGAGCCAGGCCCCGAAGCGTCCGCCCGGATTGGTGACGGCGTTGGTGGCGACTGCGTGCGACCATCCCGGGTCGGCCTTGTTGTAGCCGAACAGGATCATCGCGATATAGGCGCCCATGGCACCGAGAAGCAGCCAGCGCGCCTCGCGCACAAGCGAAGCGATCTTGTCGGGCAGTGGCTGGGCGGGCTGGCGGGGACTCGCGCGGAAGAACATGCGTGGGATAGGCGCGGCTGAAAATGGGAACGCGCGATTATAGCGCGCGCTTACCATTGCCCCTGCCTGCCGGCCGAAGCGGCGGCATCTTCATGACTATCGGCAGACAGTCAGACTTCGCTGATGTGCTCGTGCAGGATGACGCCGCGCTCGGTCTCTTCGATGAGCCCGCGGTTCTGCAGGTCCTTCATCACGCGCGACACCATCTCGCGCGAGGCGCCAATCATCTTGGCGATGTCCTGCTTCGAGATTTTCTTGCGCACGATGGTCTCTTCCGGCGTGTTCTCTGCCATGTCGAGCAACAGGCGCGCCACGCGGCCGTACACATCCATCAGCGCCAGGCTTTCGATCTTGCGATCGGCTTCGCGCAGGCGGCGGGCAAGATTGCCCATGATGCGCAGGCTGATGTCGAAGTTCTCTTCGAGAATGCGGCGGAAGTCGGCCTGCGCAATCATCACCAAGTCCCCGGGCGATACCGCGCTGACGGTGGCCGAACGGGGTTCTTCGTCGACCACGCTCATTTCGCCGAAGATGTCTCCCTGGCCGAGCATGGTCAGGATCACCTCACGCCCGTCTTCGTCGCTGACCACCACCTTCAGGCTTCCGTTGAGCACGAAATACACGTAGTCCGTGTCGTCGCCTGCCAGGACCACGGCCGTGCCACGCGTCACGCGTCGCAGCATGGCGACACGGGCGATGGCTTCGAGCCGTTCATTCGCAATACCCTGGAAGAACGAGAGTGTCTTCAGGGCGGTCACCGAAACGGTGTTGGGCTGCATCTATTCCTCCGTTGCTGGGGCCCAGCGGATGAATCGCAATTGACTCGTTTTTGTTGTTTTTCGTGGAGTATAGGGAAATTGGAATCGTGATGACGGAATTTTTAACAGCATTCGTCATCGAATTGCACTTCTGGGCAATTCCACTGATTAGTGCCCTATGCGTTCGATAGTCTCAAGCTATAAATTCACCAAGTTGTCGTCGGATATAATTCTCGAGTCCCTTTGCAGAAGGCAGGAAAAAAGATCATGAGCAATGCCAGCCAGCACCATTCCCTCATCATCCTGGGCTCCGGCCCGGCGGGTTATTCGGCCGCCGTGTACGCCGCTCGCGCCAACCTCAAGCCGGTCCTGATCACGGGCCTGGCGCAGGGCGGCCAGCTCATGACGACGACCGAGGTCGACAACTGGCCGGCGGATGCCGACGGCGTGATGGGCCCCGACCTGATGGCGCGCTTCGAAAAGCACGCCCGCCGCTTCAACACCGAGATGATCTTCGATCACATCCATACGGCGAAACTCAACCAACGCCCGTTCGCCCTGATCGGCGACGCTGGCACCTACACGTGCGACGCATTGATCATCGCCACGGGCGCGACCGCCAAATACCTTGGCCTGCCGTCTGAGGAGCAATTCGCCGGCCGTGGTGTATCGGCGTGCGCAACCTGCGACGGCTTCTTCTACAAGAACCAGGAAGTCGCTGTGGTCGGTGGCGGCAACACCGCCGTGGAAGAAGCGCTGTACCTGGCCAACATCGCCAGCAAGGTCACCCTGATCCATCGTCGCGACAAATTCCGCGCCGAAGCGATCATGGTCGACAAGCTGATGGAACGCGTGAAGGAAGGCCGCATCGCCCTGGAACTGGATTCCACCCTCGACGAAGTGCTGGGCGACGCCTCGGGCGTGACCGGCGCGCGCGTCAAGAACGTCAAGTCGGGAGCGACCAAGGACGTGACGCTGCGCGGCGTATTCATCGCCATCGGCCACGCACCGAACACCGACATCTTCAAGGGCCAGCTCGAAATGGATGAGACCGGCTATCTCGTCACGCAGGGCGGCCGCGACGGCAACGCCACGCAGACCAGTATCGAAGGCGTGTTCGCCGCAGGCGACGTGCAGGACCACGTCTATCGCCAGGCCGTGACCAGCGCCGGAACGGGCTGCATGGCCGCGCTCGACGCGGAGCGCTACCTGACCACGCTGAAGTAAGCCAGCGCGGCGGCGATCCGCCGCTGGCGTTGCATCACACATGGGGCCGCAGTGACGCACTGCGGCCCTTTTTGCGTACACTCTCGCCATCGTGTCGAACAACAAACGCGTCCCCCTCGCAGAGATCAAGCGCCGCCTGAAGGCAGCGCCGGCCGCGTCGCGCCCGCTGCCCGACGATGACGTGGCCGCCTTCCGCCAAGCCACCGCAGGCGCGAATCGGCTGCGCGACAATCAGCGCATCGAGATCGCCAGGCCTGCGCCGCCGCCCATTCCGCGCCCCCGCCCCAAGGCCGAGCCGGAACCGGAGGCTCCCGCGCCGCGGCGCAATGAGTTGAACCTGCCGAGTTCGTGGTTCGAAGACACGCCCGCGGCACCGGGCAATCCGGATCAACGCCTGTTCTCGCAAGCGCTGCAGGGCGTCACCCCGATCACCACCGATCGCGTCACGCTGGAGCCGCCCAAGCCGCGCCCGCTACCCGTGCAACGCGAGCTGGACGAACAGGCCGCACTGGCAGAGTCGATCTACGCGCCGACGCCGCTCGAACTGCGCCTGGAAGGGGGTGACGAACTGGCCTACCTGCGCGACAACCTGCCCCGCTCCATGCTGCGCGACCTGCGTCGCGGCCGCTGGGTGGTGCAGGAGGAAATCGACCTGCACGGCGCCAACCGCGATCAGGCCCGCGACATGCTGGCGGCCTTCATGGGGCTTTGCCGCAAGCGCGACGTGCGCTGCGTGCGCATCGTGCACGGCAAGGGTCTGGGCTCGCCCGGCAAGGAGCCCGTGCTCAAGGGGCTGGTGGCCGGCTGGCTGATGAACTATGACGACGTATTGGCCTATGCGCAGGCCCGCGTCCCCGATGGTGGCGCTGGCGCCCTCATCGTCCTTCTGCGTGCAGGCCGTCGCTGATCGGCGTCACTTTTTTCATGCCGCCAGCATGAAACGTGAGATTTTCGTGTAGCACTTTCAGTCTCTGCGGAATCGCCCGATATTTGCGCATTGATCTGATCTTCCGGCAGGCACGCCATGCAGTTCCCGACACCTCCCCATGCAATTGCGCGCATCGCATCGATGACGACGCTGTCGCTCGCGCTGGCCGCGTGCGGTGGTGGAGGCGCCGGAGGCGGCGCGGCCGACATGAGTTCCAGTTCGGCGTCATCCTCGGTGGCGTCGTCGCAGGGCGGCTGCACGCCCGATGCCGTCGCCAATGAGCCGGCGTTGTCTTCCAGCGCGCCGTCGGTCGCGACCAGTGCGTCATCATCGGAACCGGCGTTGGTCGAGTCGCCCGGCCAAGCTGAGCCAGCCGAACAGCCCACCTTTCTGCACGGCGTGAATCTGGCCGGCGGAGAGTTCGGCAGCGTGGGCGATGCCTACGGCTACCGGTACATCTACCCGAACCAGAGAGAAGTCGACTATTACCTCGCCGAAGGCATGAAGGTGGTGCGCATCCCGTTCCGATGGGAACGACTCCAGCCCACCATCGGCGGCGCGCTGTCGGACAACGAACTGGCATGCATCGACGCGATTGTCGCGCCCGCGACGGCGGCCGGCATGCGCGTGATCCTCGATCCGCACAATTACGCGCGCTATGGCGGCCAGCTCATCGGCAGCGCGGGCGTGCCGACCACGGCGCTGCCGGATTTCTGGCGACGGTTGGCCGAGCACTACCGCGACAATCCGCGCGTGATCTTCGGCCTGATGAATGAGCCCCATGGCATCGCGGGTGAAACCTGGGCCGCGGTAGCCAATGATGCGCTGTCCACGATCCGCGCCACGGGGGCGAACAACCTCGTCCTGGTCCCGGGCACCGACTGGAGCAACGCCCACAGTTGGCTCAAGACCGGCAGCTACGGCACACCCAACGGCACGACCATGCTGGCCATCACCGATCCGGCCAACAACATGGCGTTCGAGCTGCATCAGTATCTGGACGGCGACGCGTCCGGCACACGTTCGACCTGTTCCAGCGCAACGACCGGCTCGCAGCGCGTGGCGGAGGTCACAGCCTGGCTGCGCGCTCATGGCAAGCGGGGTTTTCTGGCCGAATTCGCGGGCGGGGACAATCCCACCTGCCGCGCCGCAATCACCGATCTGCTCGGGTTTCTGCGCGACAACGGCGACGTCTGGATGGGTTGGAGCTGGTGGGCCGGCGGCCCGTGGTGGGGGGAATACATGTTCACGCTCGAACCGCTCAATGGCGTGGATCGGCCGATGATGAGCGTACTGGCTCCGTACCTGTAATACGGCTTGCGAGCGGCGGTCCGGCATGACGCGCGGACCGCTTCGTCGGGGCGACGGTCTCGCCCCCGGGGATCAGACGGCGGATTCGCCCTGCTCGCCCGTGCGGATGCGGATGACCTGCTCGATCGGCGTGACGAAGATCTTGCCGTCACCGATCTTGCCGGTACGGGCCGACTTCAGGATGGCTTCGATGGCCTGCTCCACGATGCCGTCGGCCAGGACGACCTCGATCTTGATCTTGGGCAGGAAGTCGACCACGTACTCGGCGCCGCGATACAGCTCCGTGTGGCCCTTCTGGCGGCCGAAGCCCTTGACTTCGGTCACCGTCAGGCCGGTCACGCCGACTTCGGACAGCGCCTCGCGCACTTCGTCGAGTTTGAAGGGCTTGATGACGGCTTCGATCTTTTTCACTGCGTTCTCCGTGGAAAATGGGCGCTTCGCCCCGGTGTCGAGACGAAAGGGAAACTCGTCCGCGAGTATAGCCGAGCTCGAGTCCGGTTCTCAGCGCAGTCGGGCCGAAGGCTGCGAGAGCAACCCGCGAACCTCGCCGATATCCTGTCGCTGCCCGGCTACGGGGGATACGCCCCGAACCCGTGTGTCTGGGGCATGCGCCATCCGCGACCGAAGCCGCGACGCGTGATGCATGGCCCTGGCGGCAGGCGACCACCGTTGCGCTCGCCCTGCCGCAACATCGCCAGCACGGCGCGAAGATCCTCCGGCGGCACGCCGCTGGCAACGATCTGCGCCGGGCCTTCTTCGAACTGCAAGTACGCCTGGATGATGTCATCGAGCGTGGCCACGCCACCGGCCACCATTGGCAGACCGGCTGGCTGGCGCCCCTGCATCCGGGCGGGCACGTCTGACGATATGCCAGCGCGATAGGCGACGAGCCGCTGCGCGCAACTCAGCGAAACGTCCTTGAACAACGCGAAATCGCTGGCGGTTTCGTGATACACGCCCGGCACGCCCAACGCCAGCGTGGTCTTGGTCGAGTACGACAGAAGCAGCGCGCCACGATGGTGCGCCAGCGCGCTCAGGCTGGCGCCGTGGGCGCGCGCCTGCAGGGACGGCATGGAGTCGAACCCGGCGCGGGCTGGCGTCCATTGCGTGAGCATCCGGTCGAACACGCGCAGCATCGGCTCCAGGGGCAGCGGATCGCATCGCACGCCAAGGCGTTCCGCATGCAAGGCGGCATCCGCCGCCGCGGCATGCGCATCTGCAGGCACTGGCGCCAGCAGCGCGTGCACGCGTGCCGCGCCCACCGCATCGACCGCCACGCACAGGGCCAGCGCCGAATCCAGCGCACCGGACAGACCGAGCAACACGTGCTCGAAACTGTTCTTGGCAACGTGGTCGCGCAAGCCGAGAACCAGCGCGGCGTAGATCTCCGCCTCTTCGGTCGCGGACCCTTCGTCACCCGATCCTGCAAGCATGCCATCGGCGTAGGTGACGTATTCGAGCGTGTCGACGAACTGCGCAGCCTGGAAGACCTGCGTCCCGTCGCGGTGGAGCGCGAACGAGCCACCGTCGAAGAGCAGATCGTCCTGCCCGCCGACGAGGTTGCAGTACAGCGCGGGAATGCCCGTGCGGTCCACGCACTCTCCCAGCACAGCCAGACGTTGCGCGAGCTTGCCGACGTGGTAGGGCGACGCATTGAGTACCAGCAATAGCTCGGCCCCCGCTTCGCGCGCCGCGTCTGCCGCCCCCTCGTCCCAGATGTCGGCGCAGATGTTGATTCCGATCCGCATGCCATGCGATTCGAATACACACGGTGCATCACCCGAGGCGAAGTAGCGCGCCTCGTCGAAGACGCCGTAGTTGGGCAACCGATGCTTGTGATAGCGCGCCAGCACCTTGCCGTCGCGCAGGACGGACGCCGCGTTGTAGCGCAGGTCGCCATCGCGACAGGGATGTCCGACCACCACGTCGATGCCTTGGCAATCCATTGCCAGCAAACCCAGCTCGTGCTCGCAGCGGCGCAGGAACGCCTCGCGCAATAGCAGATCGTCGGGCGGGTAGCCGCATAACGCCAGTTCGGGCGTCAGCAGCAGGCCGGCGCCCGCCTTGCGCGCATCGACGGCAGCCGCATGAATGCGGGCGGCATTGCCGGCAATGTCCCCTACCACAGCATCGAATTGCAGTACGCCGATCTTCAGCCCAGGTTGCGCCACGGAGTTTTCCGACACCACCACCCCCTTTCTCTGTGCTGCCCGGTTCACAACGGCTTCATAAACGGTTGAGAGCCGTTAAACGGCACTTCCATTCTGGTATGGCAGCATCCCTCCACGATCATCTGCCTCACCAACCAGCCCTGCTCGCGGATGTTTCATTGGAGACCACTGCACCCCTCAATGCCAGTGGACATACGGTGCGCGAAGCAGACGCGCACGCGGCGATGCATCCAGCGAGCGACCCAGAAGGAAACTCCATGCTGAGCATCGTCGTCGAAGAGCCCGGAAAACTCGTCATCGCCGAGCGCCCCGACGTGCCGCCCGCACCCGGCGAGGTCAGGATCAGGGTACGCGCCGCGGGGATCTGCGGTTCCGATCTGCATATCCATCATGGCCGCAATCCGTTTGCGGTCTATCCGCGCGTCGTCGGGCACGAATTCTTCGGCCACATCGACGCGGTCGGCGACGGTGTCTCACCCGATCGCGTCGGCCAGCGCGTGGTGGTCGATCCTGTCATCAGTTGCGGCGAGTGCTATCCCTGTTCCGTCGGCCGATCGAACGTGTGCACGCGCCTGCAGGTCATCGGCGTACATCGCGACGGTGGCTTCAGCCAGTACGCCTGCGTGCCGGCCCGGAATGCGTTTGCCGTGCCCAGTGATATCTCCGACCGGCACGCGACCACCATCGAGCCGTACGCGGTCGCCGCCAATGTCACGCATCGAACCGGGGCGGATGCCAGTGACATTGCACTGGTCTACGGCGCGGGCCCCGCAGGGCTGACCGTGATCGATGTCCTCAAGAACGTGTTCGGCGCCACCGTGATCGCCACCGACCGGCTGGACGAGCGGCTCGACATCGCCCGCCAGTGCGGCGCCGACCACGTGATCAACACCGCGCGCGACGAGTTGCCCGCAACGCTCGAGCGGATGGGTTGCGCGCCTACGCTGATCATCGACGCGGTATGTCACCCGTCGATCCTCGAAGAAGCCGTGCGCATCGCGTCGCCCGCCGCGCGCATCGGCCTGCTCGGCTTTTCGTCGGAAGCCACCGCGCTCGTCCAGCAAGAGATGACCCGCCGCGAGCTGTCGCTCTTCGCTTCACGTCTGAACAACAACATGTTCCCGCGCGTCATCGAATGGATGCGCGCCGGACGCCTGCATCCCGATCGGCTCATCAGCCACGTACTCGACTACCGCAGCGTCGAACAGGCGTTCGCGCTCATCGAGACGCAGCCGCACCTCACCCGCAAGGTCCTGCTCGATCTGACCCGCTGACGGACTTTGCATCATCCCTGCACGACACCAAAGGAGACACACCATGAAGAACCGCCTACGCCTGTTGGCCGCCGCCGTACTGGCTTCCGCCAGCCTCGGTGCGCTGGCCGCCGAGGTCACCCTCAAGCTCGGCCATCAGGGCAACGAAGAACATAGCTGGCACAAGGCATCGCTGAAGTTCGCCGAACTGGTCGCCGCGAAGACCAAGGGCGCCGTCGAGGTGAAGGTCTACCCGAACGAATCCCTCGGCAAGGAAATGGACATCATCAACGCGGTGCAGTTGGGCAGTGTGGACATGACCATCACCGGCGAATCGCTGCAGAACTGGGCACCCAAGGCCGCACTGCTCGGCGTGCCCTACATGATCAGCGGCTCCGACCAGATGAAGCGCATCGTCGATGGTCCGATCGGCAAGGAAATCACCGACGAAATCCTCTCCAAGACCAAGCTGCGCACGCTGGCCTGGTTCGAGCGCGGCCCGCGCAACCTCACCGCCAACCGCCCGATCACCAAGCCGAGCGAACTGAACGGCCTGATCCTGCGCCTGCCCAACGTGCCGCTATTCATCTCCACCTGGAAGGCACTGGGCGCCCAACCGACGCCGATGGCGCTGTCCGAGGTGTTCACCGGCCTGCAACAGGGCGTGGTGCAGGCGCAGGAGAATCCGCTCTCGCTGACCATGAGCGGCAGCTTCTTCGAGGTGCAGAAGTACATCTGCAAGACCGAGCATGTGCGTAGCTGGATCTACATGGTCATTGGCGACCGCAAGTTCGGCAAGCTCAAGCCCGAGTACCAGCAGGCGATCACCGCCGCCGCGAAGGAAGCCCAGGCGTACGAGCACGAGATCTTCCTCAAGGACGAAGCCAAGCTCATCACCGACTTGCAGGCCAAGGGCATGAAGGTGGTCGAGGTCGACCAGAAGGCCTTCGCCGACGTGGCCCGTCCGGCCGTGGACAAGGCCATCAAGCCCGAAATCCGCGACCTCTACCAGAAGGCGCTCGCGGTCAAGTAAGCCCCCCGGCACCGGCGGCCGTTTCGCGAGGGACGGCCGCAATTCCTATCTGTCATTCGAGGGCGCCTCATGCTTTCATCCTTCATGCGCTTCATCGAGCGCATCAACCTCATTGCCGCAACGCTGCTGCTCGTCGTACTCATCTGCGTCGTGCTGATCCAGGTCGTTGCCCGGCCGCTGCCCATTCCCTCTCCGCCGTGGACCGAAGAGGTGGCGCGCTTCCTGATGGTCTACGTGGTCGCGTTCGGCTGCGCCATGGCCACACGACATCGCGAGCTGGTCAACGTGGACATCCTGGTCAACCTGTTGCCCGCCCGTCCGCGCGCCGCACTGCACATCGTCATCGACCTGATCATCCTGGTGTGCACCGTGCTGCTGTTCGTCAATGCGATCGAGTACGTCGAACACACCGCCATGCGTGAGGCGACCACCGTCCCGATCCAGATGTCATGGATCACCACCTGCGTGCTGGTCATCATGGCCAACATCGCGTTGTTCACGCTCTGGAATCTCGTCACGGATTTCGTCCAACTCGTTCGCGGCACCACAGCCGAACCCAGCCAGGAGAACGCTGCATGAGCCCGACCGTTGCACTATTCGCCATTTTCTTCGTCGCGCTCATGGCCGGCGTGCCGGTCGCCATCGCGCTCGCGTTGTCGTCGATCTGCTATCTGCTGATCGCCGACATGGGGCTGGCCATCATGGCCAACCAGTTCTACAGCGGCATGGATTCGTTCGTCCTGCTGTGCATTCCGGGCTTCCTGCTGGCGGGCGGCCTCATGAACGGCGGCGGTATCACCGACCGCATCGTGTCGTTCGGCAACGCGTGGTTCGGCCACATCCGCGGCGGGCTTGCCATGGCGAACGTATCGGCATCGATGATCTTCGCCGGCATCTCGGGCACGGCCGTGTCGGAAGCCGCCAGCATCGGCTCGGTGATGATTCCTGCCATGAAGCGCAGCGGCTACGACGCGCCGTTCTCGGGCGCCGTCACGGCGGTGGCGTCGACCGTCGGGCCGATCATTCCGCCGAGCGTGCCGATGATCATCGTCGGCACGCTGACCGGCCTGTCGGTGGGCAAGCTGTTCATCGCCGGTGCGGTGCCGGGCCTCCTGATGGGTCTGACCATGGCCACCATCGCCTATGTGATCGCCTGCAAGCGCGGCTACCCGAAGGGCGAGAAGGTCAGCATGCGCGAACGCCTGCGCGCCACGCGCGGCGCGATCTGGGCGATCCTGATGCCGGTGCTGCTCATCGGCGGACTGGTGTCCGGCATCTTCACGCCAACCGAAGCCTCCATCTTCGCCGTCGTCTTCTCGCTGCTGGTGGGCTTCTTCGTCTACAAGGACCTCACCATCGGCAAGATGCTGGCCTGCATGGCGGAGACGATCAGCGGCACCACTGGCATCCTGTTGCTCGTCGGCTTTGCCAATGTTTTCGCGTGGATCCTGACTTCCGAAGGCATCCCGCAGCAGATCGCGGCCGGTCTGCTGTCGATCACCGACAACAAGTACCTGCTGATCCTGCTCATCAACCTGCTGCTGTTGCTGGTGGGCATGTTCATGGAAACGATCGCCGCGCTGCTGATCCTCTTCACGCCGCTGCTGGCGGTCGCCACGCAGATCGGCATGGACCCGATCCACTTTGCGGTGATGATGGTGATCAACCTCGTGATCGGTCTGACCACGCCACCGGTCGGCGTGTGTCTGTTCGTGGCACAGGGCATTGCCCGCGTATCGCTCGTCGAGATCGCCAAGGCCGCCGCGCCCTTCATCATCGGCAACATCGTGCTGCTGTTCTTCGTGGCCTACATTCCCGGGTTGTCCTTGTGGCTGCCCGCGTTGTTCGGCATGTAACCCATCGGCAGCAGACGTCCGTAGCTGAAGGCCGGCACATCGCCGGCCTTCTTTTTTGGACCTTGCGCCAACCCGGACCGCACCCGTCGTCGGGGGACGACGTTCGCGTCGTTACACGCTTTTCGCTCTCATCCGGTACCCTGTCGTTCGCCCTAACGCATGGATATCTCGATGACCCTGCGCTTCCACGCCCGCATCAGCGAAATCCCCGCGCAGCAATGGGATGCGCTGGCCGGCAACCAGCCGTGTCTTGCGCATGCCTTCCTGGCCGCCATGGAGGACACGCACTGCGTCGGGCCCGGCACGGGATGGATGCCTCGACATGCCACGCTGTGGGAGGGCGACACGCTCATCGCGGCGGCCCCGCTCTATGCCAAAGCGCACTCGTGGGGCGAATACGTCTTCGACTGGGCCTGGGCCGACGCCTATCAGCAGCACGGTCTGCCCTACTACCCGAAGTGGCTGTGCGCCCTGCCCTTTACCCCTGTGCCGGGCACGCGCTTGCTGGCGCGCGATTCGATGGCCCGCGCGGCCCTGCTCGATGGATTGCTTGCGCACATCGACACCAGCGGTGTTTCGTCGCTTCACATCCTCTTCGCCAACGACGACGAGATCGCCGCGGGAGCCGCCCGCGGCATGCTGGTGCGCGAAGGCGTGCAGTTCCATTGGCACAACAACGGTTACGCGGATTTCGACGGTTTCCTCGCGGCGCTCGCGCACGACAAGCGCAAGAAGATCCGGCAGGAACGTCGCAAGGTGGCAGAAGCAGGCGTCGTGCTGCGCGTGCTGGAAGGCGAGGAAATCACAGCAGCGGACTGGCGCTTCTTCGTGCGCTGCTACACGACCACCTACGCGCTGCATGGCGCAACGCCTTACCTGAACCTCGCCTTTTTCCGCGCGCTCGGCGAACGGCTGCCGGACGCGTGCGTCATGCTGCTCGCAGAACGTGGAAGCCAGCCTGTCGCCGCCAGCCTTCTGCTACGCGACGACACGGCACTGTATGGCCGCTACTGGGGCGCCGTCGAGCAGATCCCCTGCCTGCATTTCGAAGCCTGCTATTACGCGCCGATCGAATATGCCATCGAACAGGGCCTGAGGCGCTTCGAAGGCGGCGCGCAAGGCGAGCACAAACTCGCGCGGGGCCTCGACCCCGTGCGCACGCGATCGCTGCACTGGCTGCGCGACGCGCGCTTTCACGATGCAGTGTCACGCTACCTGCAGCGGGAGACTGGCGGCGTTGAGTTGTATATCAACGAACTTGAGGGGCGGCGACCGTTCAGGCAGGCGTGACGCCGGGACGGCTGCTTCAAGGTATCACCGGAGCGCTTCGCCCGGTCTTAAGCAGACCCAGCGACGCACTGCAGCGCTGACAAAGTCATTCGCCAAGCGCGTAGCCTTGCTGCCGCCACGCCTCGTAGACCACCACCGCCACGCTATTGGAAAGATTGAGGCTGCGGCTGCCGGGTCGCATGGGAATGCGCAGCCGGCGCTCCGCGGGAAAGCTCTCACGAACGTGTTCGGGCAAGCCTTGCGACTCGGCGCCAAAGACGAACACGTCGCCTGGCAGGTATTCGATCTCGCCATATGGGCGGCTCGCGCGCGTAGTCAGCGCAAAGAAGCGATGCCCTTCGAGCGCGGCGCGGCAGCTCTCCCAATCGGGATGGACCGTGACATTGACGAGATCGCGGTAGTCCATGCCCGCCCGCGCCAGATGCTTGTCCGAGAGTTCAAACCCCAGCGGCTCGACCAGATGCAGGCGCACACCCGCATTGGCGCACAGGCGCATGACGTTGCCCGTGTTGGGCGGGATTTCCGGCTGATGAAGTACGACGTGGAACATGCGAGCACTCACTCCACTTCGTCCGGCGCCGCCAGCGCGGCGGCGACTTCGTCCAGTTGCACGGCTTCGATCTTGGCGAAGTGACCGCTGATCTTTTTGCTGCTGGTGTGCACGTCCTGCACGTCGTCGTTGGCCTGGCGGATGTGGGTGGCCAACTTCTGCATGCGCTCGTCGAAGCGCGAGAAATCCTTGGCCAGCTTGCCCAGCGCATCCTTGATCAAGTGGATCTGCTTGCGCGTTTCCACGTCCTTGATCACCGCACGTGCGGTGTTGAGCACCGCCATCAACGTGGTCGGCGACACGATCCACACATGGCGGCTCTGCGCATGCACGACGACTTCCGGGTGGTAGGCATGGATTTCGGCGAACACCGCCTCGGCCGGCACGAACATGACCGCGCCGTCAGCGGTCTCGCCCGCCACGATGTACTTGTCGGCAATGGCGTCGACGTGTCGCTTGATGTCCGCGCGGAAAGCGTTCTGCGCCGTCTTGCGATCGATGTCGCCGAGCGAAGCATCGAACATGCGGTGGTAGTTCTCGAGCGGGAACTTGGCGTCCACCGCCACGTTGCCCGTCGGCTCAGGCAGGCGCAGCAGGCAGTCGGCGCGCACGCCGGAGCGCAGCGTGACCTGGAAGCCATACGCGTCCGGCGGCAGCGCATTGCGCACCAGCGACTCGAGCTGCACTTCGCCAAAGGCGCCACGCGCTTTCTTGTCGCCCAACAGCTCCTGCAGACTCACCACGTTGGTGGTCAGATCGCCGATCTTCTTCTGCGCTTCGTCGATGGTCGCCAGGCGTGCCATGACGCTGGTGAAGGTCTCGTTGGTCTTCTTGAAGCCTTCGTCCAATCGCTGATTCACCACACCCGTAATGGCATCGAGCCGCTCGTTGATGGTCCGCGTGAGCGCTTCGATGCTCACCGCCTGCTGGGCCGACGCCCCGCGCAGGCCGTTCTGCAGCAGCTCGCGGTCAGCGCGTGCAGTCTCCGACAGGCTCTGCAGCGTCTGCGCGACCAGATCGCTGCGCAACTGGTCCAGACGCTGGGCGACACTCGCCGACAATGCGCCAATGCGTTCCGTGCTGTCGGTCTGTACGCCGGCAATGCGTTCGCTCACGCGATCGAGTCCCGCGTACATGTCGTTGAGCATGGCGCGATGGCTGCTCGACATCGCCGCATCCATGCGCTGCAGGAGTGTTTCATCGTGCGCATCGCGCGCAGCGGCCAGACGCCCCTGGCGCAGCGCCATCCATATCACCACGGCCACCAGCACGCACAGCGCGGCAGCCATCAGCCACATCGGGTTCATGCTCAGGGCTCCGGATTGAGTCGTTCGGGTTCGATCTGGACGGTATCGGATTCGGCCGCGACGATCACGGCGCCGTCCTGGATCGTGCACTGCAGTTGCATACCGCGTTCGGCCAGCGCGGTGAGCGCGGCGCAGTCCTGCGGCGAGATGCGCCAGACCTCGAGCTTGGGCAGCGCGCGCAGGGCGGATTCGTTCTGGCGCCACCATATGTCCTGCGCGCGGCCGTATACGTACAGCAGCACGCGATCGGAGCGCCCGCAGGCACGACGCAGGATGCGCTCATCGGGCTGGCCGACTTCGATCCATGTGCGGATCGCCCCGGTAAGGTCGCGGTCCCACAGGGCCGGTTCGTCGTCGGTCGAGATGCCGCGGCCGAATTCCAGCGACTCACTGGCATTGAGGACGAAGGCGAGCAGCCGCACCATCAGGCGCTCGTCGGTTTCGGAAGGATGCCGCGCCAGCGTCAGGGCGTGGTCGGCGTAATACTGACGGTCGAGATCGGCAATGCCGACCTCGGCCTTGAAGACCGTGGAACGAAGAGCCAAGACGTCCCCTTACTTGCGGCGGATGAGAAAGACGAACTCATCCGGCGGTGTTTCGGTGGTGTCCAGCAGTTCATGCCCGGTCTGGCGGGCGAAGGCCGCGAAATCCTGCACCGTGGCCGGATCGGTGGCCACCACGCGCAGCACCTTGCCGGTTTCAAGCACAGCCAGCGCTTTCTTGGCGCGCAGAATGGGCAGCGGGCACCTGAGGCCCTTGACGTCGAGTTCTTGGTCGAATTCCATTTTGTTCTCCGTGGACCGGCGCATTCTACCCGCTCGCGCCGCGCGTCACCGCGAGGCGCCAACGGTCACTTGCCCTCGCGATCCTTCTTGTCTTCGAGCTGGCGGGCGCGCAGCTCGCGCAGGCGTGCGTCGATCGAAGCCTGCTCGTAGTAGTCTCCGCCCCCGCTACGCTGGGCCACGCGCAACTGATCGATGGCCGCCGGCACGTTGCCGCGCAACACGTACATCTCTGCCAGCGAGCGATGCTGCTGCGCCGGTTGATTGAGCGCCTCGTAGGCGCGCGCCTGCAAGGCGTAGAGGCGATCGTCCTGCGAATTGAAGATCAGGTCGCGCATCATCGACAGCGCCTGCTGCGGCTGGTTGCCATCCAGGTAGGCGTCGATCTCGCAATACACCAGGGCATGGCTGCGCGGGAAGTGCCCGCGCGCGTCGCGGCAGATGCGCGCGGCGTCGGCGTACTTGCCCTGCGCGCTGGCAACATCGGCCGCCAGGCCGTCCATCATCGGACTGGATATCTTCATGTCGCGCAGCGCCTTCAACGCGGCTTCGGCGTCGGCATTGTTGCGTGCCCGCAGGTTGGCCCGCGCCAGGCCGTAGTTCTTGGCGAGCAGTTCAACCTGCCGCGTACCGGTGCGGTTCTTGAAGCGAGCCACCGCCTCGGCCGGCGTGCCGTTCAGCGCCTCCAGCTTGGCACGCACCATGGTGAATTCGGGCGAATCGACGACTTGCCGGTATTTCATGCCCTGCGCGCGGTTCTCCATGTCGGCGATGCGATCCATGGTCAGCGGGTGGGTCTGCAGGTAAGCCGGCGCATTGGCTTCGTTCAGCCGATTGGCCTTCTGCAGGCGTTCGAAGAACATCGCCATGCCCTGCACGTCGAAACCGGCGGCGTCGAGCGTCTGGAAGCCGACGCGGTCGGCCTCGCGCTCGAAGTCGCGCGAATAGGCCAGTTGCCCCTGGATGGCGGCCGCCTGCCCGGCCACGATCGCCGCTTCGGAAATCTGCGAATTCGGTACGCGCGAAGCCAGGATCGCCACCAGCAGCGAAGCCAGCATGGTCACCGTGGCGTTGCTTTGCAGCGCGAGCTGGCGGGCGATGTGGCGCTGTTCGATGTGGCCGATTTCGTGCGCCAGCACCGAAGCCAGTTCGGATTCGGCCTGTGCCGCCAGGATCAGCCCCGTATGCACCCCGATATAGCCGCCCGGCATGGCAAAGGCGTTGATGGTCGGGTCGCGCAGCACGAAGAAATAGAAGTCCTGTCCGCGCATGCCGCTGGCCGACACCAGCCGATTGCCCAAGACGTTGAGGTAGTCCTCGACTTCGGGGTCGTCCAGGTAGGTTGCGTCCTGGAAGCGGATTTCGCGCATGACCTGTTCGCCGATCTTGCGTTCCTGTGCCGGCGACAGCCCGGCCTGCGAGGAATCACCCAGGTCGGGCAACGTGTTGGCAAGCTGCGCGGCAACGGGCTGGACGGCCATGAGGGCCGAAAGCGTGAGAGCCAGGCAACTGCGGAGACAATGGCGGACGTTCATGGGGGGGTATGATACTTCCCGGCGATTTGGCACGGCCATGTGCGGTATGTAACGAATGACTATGAACCAATCACATCCAAAAGACACGCCCACCGGTCTGACCCACTTCGACGCTGCCGGGCAGGCTCACATGGTCGATGTCGGCGCCAAGCCCGCCACCGCCCGGCGGGCGGTCGCCAGCGGGCGCATCCGCATGCTGCCGACCACCCTGGACACCATTCTCCAGGGCTCGGCCCGCAAGGGCGACGTACTGGGCGTGGCCCGCATCGCAGCCATCCAGGGCGCCAAGCGCGCCAGCGACACGATTCCCCTTTGCCACCCCATCGCGTTGACCCGCGTTGCGGTCGAATTCGATATTGAAGAAGGCGATCACGCCGTCCGCTGCACCGTTACCGCCGAATGCGTCGGCCAGACCGGCGTCGAGATGGAAGCCCTGTGCGCTGTTTCGGCCGGGCTGCTGACCATCTATGACATGTGCAAGGCCGTCGATCGCGGGATGCGCATCGAAGGCATCGGCCTGCTCGAAAAAGACGGTGGCAAATCGGGCAGTTGGCGGGCGGAGAGCGCCTGACGGAACGGAACTTTCTCCGGCATCGCGGCACGAATTTCGGATAAACACGCCGGACACCTGCTCGGACATCTCATGGCCAAGGAAATCGAACTGAAACTGGCGTTGCCGCCCAGGGCGCGCGAGCGCCTGCTGGCGCACCCGCTCATTGCCTCAGCCCCACGAGCGGAGCCGCCCGCCCTGCTCATCAACACCTACTTCGATACCCCCGATTTCGCTTTGCGGGCGGCGCGCGTGGCGGTGCGCACGCGGCAGATCGGCGAACGCTGGCTGCAGACCGTCAAGTGCGCGGCTCCCTCGGCCGGCGGGTTGTCGTCGCGGCCCGAATGGGAACAACCGTACGACGGGAAATTCGATTTCACCGCCGTCGATGACGAATTCGCACGTGGATTGCTCGACGCCCACGCCAACGAGATCGTGCCGGTGTTTACCACCAATTTCGAACGCGATACGCGCCTGGCCGAACCGCGCGCAGGCGTGCGTATCCTGGTGATGATCGACAATGGCAGGATCGAAGCCGCCGATCGCGAACAGGCCATCAGCGAAGTGGAACTCGAACTGGCCGAAGGCTCGGCCGAAGACCTCTTCGAATTCGCCCTCCAACTGGCATCCGCCCTGCCCCTGCTGCCGGAAGACGCCAGCAAGGCCCAGCGCGGCTTCGACCTGTTCCTCGGCACGGAACCCCAGGTGGTGCGTTCCGGCCACGTGACCATCGATCCGAAGACCGAGCCGGTGGCCGCCTTCAAGCTGCTGGCCTACGACTGCCTCAGTGCCTGGCAGGCCAACATCGCGCTGGCCCGCAGCCAGGACGACGACGCCTTCATCCACCAGGCGCGGGTGGCGATGCGGCGACTGCGTTCGCTGATCCACGCGTTTGAAGAAGTGCTCGACGAGGACTTCGCCACGCACTGGGAAGAACTGCTCTCCGAACTTGCCGGGCGGTTGGGGCTGGCGCGCGACCTCGACGTCATGCGCACCGGCATCCTGCAACCGCTGGCCGACAGCGGCGAGACCTTCGACGCCATCGTCGCCGAGCGACTGATCGCGCGCACCGAGCAGGAAATCGCCGTCGTCCGCGCCGCCGTGCGTGCCGACCTCTCGGAAGCCGGCGTCGGCGTGCCGATGCTGTCGCTTGCCCGCGCGCTCCACGCCCTGCCAGCCGCCTCGTCGGATGTCGACTTGCCCACGCTGGCACGCAGGGCGCTGCGGCGCGCCCGCCGACGCGTCGCCAAGCGGCTGGAGGCGGCCGAGTCCGGCCAGGATGGCGCGCGCCTGCATTCGCTGCGTATCGCATGCAAGCGCCTGCGCTACATCTCCGATGCGCTGCTGGCCGTGCGCGGAAAAAAACGCACCACGCGGCAGGAACGCCTGGCACGCGTGCAAAAGGAACTCGGCTACCTGAACGATCTGCGCACCACACAGGCCACGCTGGCCGACTGGGCCCAGGACGACGTTCCCATGCTCGAAGCGCGTGCTTACCTGCTCGGCTGGCACGCACATTGCGCAGCACAGGCACGGCGCAATGCACTGAACCTGTTGCGCAAGATCACCGATTGACCCCCGGGGAGACCGACATGGACCTTCTGCTGTGGCGTCACGCCGAAGCTGCCGACGGCAGCCCCGACGACGCGCGCGAACTGACCGCCAACGGCGTGCGCCAGGCCGAACGGATGGCGCGCTGGCTCGACCGGCACGCACCCAAGGATCTACGCATCATCGTCAGCCCCGCCGTGCGCACGCAGCAGACCGTGCAGGCCTGGACGCACGACTATGAAACCGTCGCCGAGCTCGGCACGCACGCCCGCGCGCAGGACCTCATCCGCGCTGCGGGCTGGCCGGATTCACGGCGGCCGGTGATGATCGTAGGCCACCAGCCGACACTGGGCGAGGTGGCTTCCCTGCTGCTGCACGGCGCTCCTACGCCGACCGCCTTCAAGAAAGGCGCCGTATGGTGGCTGCGCCATCGCCTGCGCGACGGCGAGCCCCAGACCGTCCTGCACAGCGTCATGACGGCCGAAATGGCCGGCGGCAAGGACGAACGTTAGCGGATGGTGGCGGCGGCACGTTGCTGCGCGAGCATCGCGTCGATCACGCCTGCTTCGGCCTCTTTCTGCAACATCGGCTTGAGTTCATTGAACGACGGCACTTTCAGCGGCCGCGTGTCTTCCACCGCAATGACGTGGTAGCCGAATTCCGTCCTGACCGGTGCGGCGCTGTAGCGCCCTTTCTTGATGCCTGCCAGAGCGTCACCGAATGGCTTTGCGAAGCGCGCGGGCCCGGCCCATCCCAGATCGCCGCCACTGCCGCGCGTACTCGCGTCGATGGATAGCGATGCAAGATCGGCGAACTTCTCACCCTTGTTCAGCCGCGCGATGACGGCGCGCGCCTCTGCATCCGTCGCCACCACGATGTGACGCAGCTTGTACTCGGTATTGCCGCCGCGTGCGCGATAGGCGTCGTAGGTCTTGCGCAATTGCGCGTCGGTGACCGGATGCTGCTTGAGGTAGTCCTCGGCATAGGCGCGCGCGACGATGGCTTGCCGTGCGGCGTCGGCTTGCGCCATCCAGTGGCGCGTCGCCGCGTCGACCTGGGCGGCAACGTCCGGCCGCTTGTCGACCCCTGCACGCGTGGCCGCCTGGTACATCAGTTCGCGCCGGACCAGTTCTTCACGCACGTTTTGCTGGAGCTGCGCATCGTCGGGTTGCCCGGTGGCCACGGCCTGCGCGATGAAGATGTCGGCAACGTCCTGTTTGATCGCCACACCGTTGACCGTCACGAAAGCTCTGTCGGCCGCAACGCTGGCCGCCGACATGAATATGGCGGCCAACGCCGGGGCCGCCAGTCGGAATACGTTCTGCATGCATCCACTCTCTGAACTGCCGGACACGCCGCCGCAGGCGCGGCGGGCATCCGTGAATCTTCAAAAAAGGAACCGCTGCCGGCCGCCGGACTGCGCGGCGCGGCAGCGGCGCCGGCACTAGCGATTGAAGCTGCCGGCTTGGGCAAGGTCCTTCGGAGACGACGAAGTACCCACATACACGGTGTAGGCACCCGCCGGCGTGATCCACATGTTGTACGCCTTGCTCCAGGCACTCAGCGGGTGGTTGCTGGCCGCCGGATCGATGGTGATGGTCACGGTCTTGGATTCACCGGCCGCGAGGTCGACCTTCTGGAATCCGACCAGGCGCTTGGGCGGCTGCGTCACGCCGACCGAACTGGCGCCCGTGGGCAGCGACACATACACCTGCACGACTTCCGAACCCGCCTTGGCACCCGTGTTGGTCACCGTGGCCTTGACCGTGTACTTGGAACTGGCCAGCGCGACGCTCGGCGCCGTCACGGTAAAGCTGGTGTAGGACAGGCCATGGCCGAAGGGGAACGCCACGCACGGATTCACGCCGGAGACCGGCGCGCATTGGCCGCCCAGATTGCCGTCGTACCAGCGATAGCCCATGTGCAGTTGTTCGGTGTATTCAACCGTCTGCGTCACGCCATCGCCCGCCACTTTGCCGGGGTACTGGTTCTCGGTGGCGCTGTCGAGGAAGCCCTTGCCCACGTACGGGAAGGTGACCGGCAACTTGCCGGAGGGGTTCTTCAGGCCAAACAGCAGGTCGGCGACGATGTTGCCGTCTTCCTGGCCCGGGAACCACGCTTCGAGAATCGACGGCCCGCCCGCCCCCACCAGCGCCGGGTCCATCGCCACGCCAGCGTTGTCCTTGAGCACCAGCGCGGTCTTCTGGACCATGGTCCTGGCCGTGGTCGATGTCGTGCCCATGATGGCCTTGATCATCGCCACCGTATTGCTGTTCTTGACCATCGCGGCCGCGCCGTTGGGCGTTGCCGGCACGGTCAGCGAACCGGCCACGTACCAGTCGAGCGTCGAGCCGTCGGCGGCAGAGGCACCCGGCGCAAGCGGCACGGTGTTGGTCGACAACGAACTGCCGTCGGCGGCGGTCAGGCGGTCGGCACCTTCTTCGGCGATGGTGCCGGCCATCATGATGACGGCGTCCGCACCTGCGGCGGCGGCCTGCGCATCGGCAAAGGTCTTGGCTGCGCCGTCGATGGTGGCGGTGCCGTTGGCGTCATCCACCAGGATCAACTGCACCTTGGCCGTCGTGTTGCCGAGGCTTTGCAGCGCGTTCTTGATGCCGTCGACCGGCGTCACGGTGTAGTTGGGCATGACATCCGAACTGCCGCCCGCCACGACGACGCCCACGCGTGCGCCACCCGCCACGGCCTGCTGCGCGTAGACCTGCGAAGCCTTGCCGATGACGACCACCTTCTGCACCGACGATGCGAACGGCAACGCGCCGTTGTTCTGCAGCAGTACGGCGGCCTTGGTGCCGATGTCGCGCGCCTTCTGGCCGTTGCCAGCAAAGTCGATGGCGGTCTGTTTGACGGGGCGATCGAAGATGCCGTACTTGAAGGTTTGCGTGTAGCGGCGCTCCAGCGCGGTGTCGATCATCGCCGTCGTGATCGAGCCGGACGCCAGTGCAGCAGTCAGATTGGTCGGCGACCAGTACTGCGGGATCGGCATTTCGTGGTCCATGCCGCCGAGCATCGTGCCGATGGTGCTCTTGATGGCGAAGAAGTCGGACTGCACGTAACCGGTGAAGCCCCAGTCATTGCGCACCACGCCGTTGAGCAGTTCCTTGTTCTCGCAGGAGTGCACGCCATTGACGTAGTTGTAGGCGCACATGATCGAAGCGACCTTGCCGTCCTTGACCGCCATTTCGAAAGGCAGCAGGTAGATTTCGCGCAGCACCTGCGGGTCGATGGTCGTCTGGATCTTCTGGCGATTGGCCTCTTGCTCATTGCCCACGAAGTGCTTGGGCATGGCGATGAGGCCCTTGCCCTGGATTGCCTTGATCTCGGACACCGCCATCGTGCCGGTCAGGTACGGATCTTCGCCGAAGTACTCGAAGTTGCGGCCCAGCACGGGGATGCGCGCCATGTTCACGCCCGGCGCTTCGAATACGTGCAGCGCCAGGTTGTTCATTTCGGTGGCGATGACATCGCCGAAAGCGCTGGCGACGTTGGGATCGAACGAGGCCGCCACGCCCATTGCCGACGGCAGTGCCGTGGCCTTGGCGGAACTGGGGTCGGTATAGGCGGCGGTAAACGACTTCTTGCCGGTCTTGACCTCGTCATAGATGCTGGCGGCGATGCAATCGTTCTGCCCGACGCCGACCGGCCCGTTGGTGATGCGGAAGGTCGGAATGTTCAGGCTGGCGATGCCGGCGACATGGCGCCCACCGTAGCACTCGGGCAACTCGGGCACCACCTCCGGCATGCTGCCGGTGAGCTGCTGCATCTTCTGCGGCAGGGTCATGGCGGCGATGAGCAGCTTGGCGCGGCGATTGGCGACAGCCTCTTTCGCGGCGTCGGTCGTGGCGGCGGCCTGTTCGGCGATGATCGCCTTGGTCATCCAGGCATTGGTCGCGGTGGTGGGCGCAGACGACGAACTATCCGATGCGGTGTCGTCGTTGTCATCGCCGCACGCGGCGAGACCCAGGGTGAGGGCCGCGGCGACGGCGAGCGCCAGCGCGGATCTACGGGTGTTGAAGCCCTGCATTTCCTGTCTCCTGTCATTCCAGCTTTAGAATCGTGGCGATGCTGGAATCACGTTGAAGACAGGCCGTCTGCGCAATGCGCCAGACGCTTGTCAGAACTTGTATCCTAGCATCGTAGCAGCATTCTTCCGCCCACCTGGATGCAGGTCCAATGCCTTATTGGCATGAGCTTCATGCCGAGTGTTGATGGGGGTTTTCCCATATCGACCGTGCAGCGGTCACTACCGATATTCGGCCGGCGGCGTGGGCCGCGAAGGAACACGACAATTGGAAACTCGCTCGCTTCTGTACTTCATCGCCGTCGCCGAAGAGCGCAACATCGGCCGCGCGGCGACACGTCTGCATATCACCCAGCCGGCGCTCACCCGGCAGATCAAGTCGCTCGAAGATGAAGTCGGCGTGCCGCTGTTCACCCGCACGACGGCGGGCATGGACATCACACCGGCCGGGACGACCCTGCTGCGCCACGCCCGCGCCATCCGGGCGGAACTCGCGCAGGCCAAGACCAATGTCGTACACGCCTGCGATGCGCAGCCGTTCGTGCTCGACGTCGGCGTCTATGGCTCGGCCATCCTCAATACCGTGCCGAAGGTATTGGCTGCCTTTCTCGCGCGACACCCGCGCACGGAATACTGCTTGCACAACGTGCGCAAAGACCAACTCGTCGAACTGCTGCGGCGAGGCACCATCCAGGTGGCCTTCGATCGTTATCTGCCGCAGGAGCCTGACCTCGCCTTTGAACTGGTCAGCCGCGAGCGCCTGTGCGTGGCCGTGCACAAGGATCACCGGCTGGCGACACGCGAATCGGTGGACGCCGCTGACCTCGCCGGCGAGCCGCGCATCGGCGCGAACTTCGACAGTCCGATGGCGGCACGCCTGGCCCAGGTGTTCGGGCACACGCCCGTGGTGCAACATCGCGCCGATGATTCGCTCACCGTGCTGGCGCTGGTCGGCGCCGGCTGCGGCATTGGCTTCGCGCCAGCGTCGATGGCATCGCTGCACATAGAGAACGTTGTATTCCTGCCCTACACCGAGCCGCAGCGCATCCCATTTGACCTGCAATGCATGTATCGGCGCGATGACACGTCGCCCGCCGTGCAGGCAATGCTGGAGACCATCCGCGAATTCCGCACCGCACAGGCTGAGTTGCTGCAATAGCCCGTCGCACACCCAACGTCACCATCGATCGACAAAGTGCCCTTCATGCATCACGCATCCCCGCTCAGATGGACCGCGCTCGCCGGCTACGGCCTGGGCGAGATGGCGAACAACTTCGTGTTTTCGATGGGCATGCTGTTCCTGCTCCACTACTACACGGACGTGGCCGGCATCGGCGCGGCGGCGGCCGGCACGCTCTTGCTGGTCGTGCGCATCTACGATGCATTCATGGATCTGGTCGCCGGCCGGATCATCGACCGGGGGCATCTCGACGCGCGCCACGGCAGGTTCCGTCCGTGGTTGCTGTGGGGCGGCGTGCCCTTGCTGCTGCTGAATGTCGCCGTATTCTCCGTGCCGTCGACGTGGAGCACCGAAGGCAGACTCATCTATGCCTACGTCAGTTACGCACTGCTCGGCACAGCCTACTCATTCACCAATATTCCATATGGATCGCTGGCCGGCGTGATGACGCAGGTGCCCCATGAGCGGGCACGCCTTTCGGCCACGCGAACGGTGATGGCAACCAGCACGATGATCCTGCTGGCGCTCGTGCTTGCACCCGCCCTGCGCGGCACGCACCACGACGCGCTGCAAACGACGCTGACGTGGCTCACGCTGGCGCTCGCGGCGATCGGCTGTCTGTTCTATGTGGCCTGTTTTGCGGGCACGCGCGAAATCGTGGCCCGCACGGTGGCGCGCCCGCCGCTGCGCGACAGCATCGGCACGGTCACGCGTAACCGCGCCCTGCAGGTGCTGTGCGTAGCGGCCTTGTGCACCTTGATCGGTGCGAGTTCGAGCGGCGCCTCGGCGCTGTACTTCACGCGTTACGTGCTGGGCGACGCGGGTCACTTCATCACGTTCATGCTCAGCACCACGCTGTTCGGCACCGTTGTCTCGGTGCTGACGGGGCCATCGCTGGCCGCGCGCTTTGGCAAGAAAAGCGTCTTCCAGGGAGGCATGGCGCTGGCGGCGATCTCACACGGCACCCTGTATTTCGCGCCGGCGATCGGCGTGGCGGCAACCTTCGCCTGGCTCGCCGTCGGCTCGGCTGGATTGATGCTGGCGATGGTGGTGATGTGGGCGCTGGAAGCGGACACGGTGGAGTATGGCGAATGGCTGACCGGCATGCGGCTCGAAGGTCTCAATTACTCGCTGTACTCGCTGATGCGCAAATGCGGGCTGGCGCTGGGCGGCTCGATCCCGGCATTCCTGCTCGCCGGCACGGCCTACGCACCGAACCAAGCAGCGCAGACCCCCGAAGTGCTCAACGCCATTCGCATGGCGATCACGCTCATGCCAGCCGCGGCATTCGCACTGGCCAGCATCGTGATGAGCTTTTATCCGCTGTCGGAAAGGCGCTTCGTGGAAATGCTGGCGGAGATCCGTTCGCGCCGGTGAGAGAAATCGCGCGCGCAGGAGGGAGTGATCCCTGATTGGCAGGTGTCGCCGCCGACCTGCGCAGGAGATTTGGTGAGCGATTTTGTCAGCCAATTCTGCACGACTTGCCAACACTTGACGGCCCGCAGCAGAAGCCGCCGCCGTTCCCGGAGAATCCCTTGAAGCCCCCTATATTCCTCGCGCGAACGGCGCATTCCGTTCATTCCAGCGAGGACCTATCCATGGGCATTTTCAGTTTCATCAAGGAAGCCGGCGAAAAACTCTTCGGCAGCAAGCCGGCCACGACGGACGCGGCGGCGGACAACCTGTTGGCCGTGACGTCGATCCTCAATTACATCACCAAGATGAACCTGCGCGCCGACGGCCTGGCGCTCGAGGCCGACATGACGCAGGGGAAGGTGACCGTCGCCGGACAGGCCGCCGATCAAGCCACGCGCGAGAAGATCGTGCTGTGCTGCGGCAATACGAACGGCGTGCAGGAAGTCATCGACAACATGACCGTGCAGCAGGCTGCGCAAGAATCGCAGTGGCATACGGTCGTCAAGGGCGACACGCTGTGGGCGATCGCAGAGAAGGCCTACGGTAAGGGCAAGGGCGCGGAATACAACCGCATCTTCGAAGCCAACCGGCCGATGCTGGCGCACCCTGACAAGATCTATCCCGGTCAGGTGTTGCGCATTCCGCCGCTGGCCTGACTTTTCCAACGTAAAAAAACCGGCCTCGGCCGGTTTTTTTACGCCCATGGACATTACAGCAAGGGCGGCCCGCTGACTTCCAGCGGAGGCAGCCCATGTCGCGCGCGGGCATCGTTGCAGGCTCGGTTGGCAATGCCATAGACACCGTGGGCGGCGAACTCCCGGCATGGATCGGGGCGGAACTCGTAGATGCCGCAGCGTACTGATTCCCCCACCTTGCCAACCAAGGCCACGCAACGTGGTGGATAGCGATCTGTGCCGCGCATGCGGCAGGTCGAAGCAGTCTCGTCGTCCGCCAGCGCAGCAGGTACGTAGCCGCCCGGTTCAGAGTCGAGTTGCGAGCGGTGAAAGCTCACGCGAAAACTGGCGCAGCAGGCGCCGCATTGCTGGCAGGGATTGTCTACGACGCTCATGATGGCGACCCGGATTGAAGCGCGGCCACGGTGTCCGTCGCCATGGGCACAAAGGGCAGATCAATGACCACGCGATACAGCGGCTGGCCAGAATCCTGATATTTACGCTCGAATGGTGTGATGGCGTGCCGCGGGTTCCACGGTTCGACGGCAGGTGTCGCGCCCGTCAGCAAGCCGACGGCCAGAGCGAATTCTTCCGCGTATATCTGCCAGTTGCTGCGGCATTCGAGCCGGCCGCCCAGTGCAAGGACGGTCGGGAACACGGCCATGCCGTGCCAGCGCCGCGTCAACTGTCCGATCTTGGGCCACGGATTCGGATACAGGATGTAGTGGCGCGCCACGCGCACGCCGGCGGCATGCAGCAGGCGCCAGAAATCGACCAGGTCAGCGCGCACGAAATGCGCGTTGTCGCGCGTTTCAGGCTTGCCTCGCGCCAGCCGATCGGACGATTGGTCCACGCCCAGCACCAGATGATCGGGAAATTCCCGCGCCAGGTTCAACGTGCTCCAGCCCACGCCGCAGCCGGCATCAAGCACGATCGGCGCGCGGCCGTCCCAATGCGACATCGCCTCGTCGAACGCGTGCCGGCTGTGGGCGGCGACAGGCTTGCGGAATACGGTGTCGCGATGGCGGAGCACGACCTCGGCGAGCTTTTCGTGCGGCCCAGTCTGCGCGCTCTGGATGACGTAGGAGTTGCCGTACATGGGCCGTCAAGCCTGCGCCAGCAACGGCGTGATGTCGTCCGGCATGCGTAGCGGGCGCACGCGCGCATACAAGGCTTCGGCCTGTGAGTAGTGACGGCGCAGCAAATTCAGCCATTGCTTGAGCCGACCGGGCGCGTGGCGCGGCTCGACCTTCTGCAGCACCGCTTGCCAGTGGGTATCGATCAGCGGCTTGACCCGGTTCCAGTCACCATCCGGCGAGCGCACTTCAGTACCGGCCAGATGGGCGCGCAGGCGTTCTACCAGGAACGGGTCCGCCACCGCCCCGCGTCCGAGCATCACGTCGCGCATGCCGCTTTCACTGCGACAGCGTTCGTAGTCATCGACGGTCCAGATTTCGCCGTTGGCGACCACGGGCACGCGCACGCTCTCTGCAATGCGGGCGATCCACGGCCAATGCGCGGGCGGACGATAGCCGTCTTCCTTGGTGCGGGCATGCACCACCAGCATCTCGGCGCCGCCGTCGGCCAGTGCCTGTGCGGCCTCCACGGCACGATGCGTGTCGCGCACGCCCAGGCGCATCTTGGCGGTCAGCGGCACGCGTCCGCCGATGGCTCGATTCAGCGCCGAGACAATCCGGTGCAGCAATTCGGGTTCGTCGAGCAATACGGCGCCGCCACGATGTTTGTTGACCGTCGGTGCGGGGCAGCCGAAGTTCAGATCGATGCCGGCCGGCGCGAGGCTGGCCAGACGATCGGCGTTCTCGGCCATGCTCTCGGGATCCGAGCCGAGCAGTTGCACGCGCACGGGCGTGCCGGCAGCAGTGCGCGACCCGTGGCGCAGTTCCGGCACGAGGCGATTGAAGAAGCGCACGGGCAGCAAGGTGCCCGAAACGCGGGCGAACTCGGTCACGCACCAGTCGTAAGGTGCGGCGCGCGTGAGGACGTCGCGCATGATCTCGTCGACCATGCCCTCCATGGGCGCCAGCAGGATGCGCGGCGCCTCGTCACCGAATTTGTTGCTTGCCCGGATGTCTGACATGGGGGCGCATGTTATCTTCGCGCCTTTGCAGTTGAAAGTGTCTGTCGTGATTGTTTTGAATCTGTCCTGCGGACAGGATCACCGGTTCGAGGGGTGGTTCGCCTCGCACGAGGCCTTCGAGAAGCAACTGGAATCGAGCATGGTGCTGTGCCCTGTCTGCGGCGGCCACGAAATCCGCAAGCTGCCCTCGGCTCCGCATGTGCAGCGCGTGCGCGCCATGGAACGCTACGAGGGCCCCAAGTCGGCCGAGCAGATCCCTGAACTGGCAAAGCTGATGGATCAGTTGCGCGCGGTGGCGGCGCAGTCCGAAGACGTCGGCGAGCAGTTCCCCGAAGAAGCACGCCGCATCCAGCGTGGCGATGCGGAAGATCGCGCCATCAAGGGGCAGGCGTCGACGGATGAAATGAAATCCCTCCTCGAAGAAGGCATCGCGGTCCTGCCGGTGCCTCCATCCAAGAAAAACATGCACTGAACGGCGCGCCGTTCAGGCGCGTCGCTGCGATTCGTCGGCTTCCATCGGCTCGACCGGCGCGGCTTCGGCCTCGCGGTCTGCCCATACTCTCTCGGGGACGGCGAACAGGGGCTCCACACCCGCCGTCTTCCACCAGCCCCCGCGTTCCTGTTCCGACACCTTGCCAGCGCCGGGCCGCCACCACCCCTGTACCGTTTGAGTCAGTCTCATCGCGCTCTCCCTTGCGTAATGACGCCCCCAACATCCTTTGTAGCCTAGCGGACGGATGTGACAAGTCATCGAAAGCGCACAAACGCCATCTGGGGTCGAAACAAAGACCAGCGGTCGCGGTCGGCAAGCCCGGTGTGGTGTCAGGCGCTCAGGACCAGCGGCACGTACATCTCGGCCGGCGACAGGCCGCCATGAACGCCGAGCATGGGATGGCGGCGCTCGCCGGGCAAACGATCGTAGACCGTCCAATCGTCACGCCCGATCAGCGCCCAGTCTCCGGCTCGCTCGCGTGCGGGCTGTTCTTCGCCCGGGCCGAACAGTCCGGCATCGAACAATTGGGCGGAGGGCACGACATGCATGATGCGGCCCAGCGCCGCTTCTGCCGCTTCGCCGAATGCGGCGACCATGCCTGGCCTGACGTGGCAATACGCGCAGCGCCCCTCGCCGGACAGCGGCGCCGCCAGCATGGAATGGAGCGCGGAATGCGTGCCGAGGTCGACGTTGCGCTCCGGTGGCGAATCGACGAAACCATGGTCGGCGGTGAGGACGATGAGCGAATCCGGCAAGGCCTGCCGCAAGGCGGCATAGGCTGCATCGACCTGCGCCAACGCCGCCAGCGCCTCGGGCGAGTGCGTGCCGTGGTCGTGGCCCATGGCGTCGAGCAAAGGCGTGTAGCAGTAGATGAAGTGCGGTGCCGCGCAGGCAGCCTTCACACTGGCGACGACCTGCGGCAGCGCCGCCAGATCGGCGTAAGGGTGCACGCTCGCCGCGCCCGTGTGATGCGCGGAATACGGCCCTCCCGCGAGATACGGCAGAGTGACGATGTGCCCTTGCCGGCGAGCACGTCCGAACGTGGGCGGCTCGCTCAGGATGCGCCGGACGATCTCTGGATCGTCCACGGGCCCATCGTTGCGGTAGCGCATCGGCAGGGGCGCCACGAGCCGGCCCGAGTGGCTTTCGCGAACGAACCATCCCAGCAGACCGTGCTGGGATGCCGGCCGAGCCGTCATCAGCGTGGTGATGGCGGTCGCGGTGGTACTGGGAAAGACTGAAGTCAGGCGCGTTGCGCGGTCGCGCCACAGGTTGGGCGCCATGTCGCGATGACGGGACAGGAATTCATCGCCCAGGCCGTCGACGAGGAAAAGGACGACGCTGTCATGCCGCGCCCATGCGTTGCTGGCGTTGCCGACATTGGGCAGAGACAAGTCCGCGTAGTCGCCCGGCGTGTCCGCGCCGCAGAGCCGCGCCACCGAAACGGCAAGATTGAAAAGCCCGCCACCCTGGTAGTCCGGCAGGACGATGCTGCCATTGACCACGGCCGGCTGAAGAACAGGCGGACAAGCGCCGGGTGCGGATAGGCTCATGGGCGAACAAACAAAAAGGGGGAAGGCTCTCACCTTCCCCCTTTGCATATTCTGGAGCGGGAGACGAGTCTCGAACTCGCGACCTCAACCTTGGCAAGGTTGCGCTCTACCAACTGAGCTACTCCCGCTTGGAGTCTTCAATTCACTGCGATGCGCAGCGAACTGAGGAGCGAAATATTAGCATCGATTTCGGGAAAGTCAAAGTTTTTCGGCAAAAGTGATTGGACGGCGAATTCCTGCCTCAATTCGACACTACTAGTCAGAATGCTCTGATTCCGGCGTTTAGCAAAGCCAGACAGAATCAGGGGCCAGACAGCCACACTCCAACTGTTCCCGAATGAGCTTTCCTTTATTCTATCGGCGCCCCGTGGTGCTCAACGCCCAACGGCATGCCGACATCTGGATCGAAGAAGACGGACACCAGTTCTCCTTCGCGCGGCAGACGAACGCTGTTCGCATCAACATGCAGGAATTCGTTTCGGCGTCCAGCGAATATCCGGTGGTCTTCGTGCGGGGCGGAAAATCCTGGTTTCCCGTCGCGATCCTCGGCCTGCGTGACAAGACCAACAATTTCGTGAGTGCCGATGGACGCTGGCTCGGCGACTACACCCCGGCGTATGTCCGGCGTTATCCCTTCGCCCTCGTCGCGACAGGCGAAGGTGACAACCGACTGTGCGTCGACGCCGGTCATCCGGGCATCAACCGGGCGGGCCGCGGACAACCGTTGTTTGCCAACGGCGCTCCCAGCCCATATCTGCAGGAAGTCATCGACTTCATGCGGCAGTACGAGACCGACCGGATGGCTACCGAGGCATTCGCCAGCTCGCTGGCTCACCTCGACCTGCTGCAAGCGATGCACGTCGATGCCTTCGTCAAAGGCGGCGCGTCGATGCGCCTCGGCCCGTTCTATATCGTCGACCGGCCCTTCCTGAATTCGCTGAGCAATTCGCGACTGGGCGAGCTGGTGCGCACTGGCGAAATGGACACGATCATCGCGCACCTGCATTCGCAGCGCGCCTTCAGACGGCTCATCGATATGCACGGACAGCACTGACGCTGCCCGTGCCCCCGCACGTGCTTACTTGACAGGCCAGATCAGGCGATCGACCGAGTTGACCGTGGTCGGCTGCTCGACGCCCAAGGTCTTCGAGAACGCAATGATCTCCTGCGTGTCGAGCTTGCGCACCGGCAACGCGGCAGCGGCCGCCGCGTACTTGCCGCCTTGGTAAGCCCGCTCCGCGCGCAGCAGCACGGGCAGCATGAGTTCGGTTTCGGCCTCTTTCAGTTCCTTGTATGGCCAGGGCTGGCTGCCGTTGGAGAACGGCACCATGTAGTCGATCCCATTGCGCAGGCCGCGCGTTTTGGCCCGCGTCGTCCACACCTTCACGCCGACTTGTTCGCCGTAGCGGGCGATGTTGGTCATGGCATCGAGGTTGAAGGACGCGTAATGGAACGGCGTGGTGCGCTCCAGTTCGGCGTATTGCTTGCCTTCGATCGAAATCTGGCTGGCGATGCGCAGGTCCATGCCCCGCTCGACCGTGCGTTTGGCCAGTTCCTTGTCACCGTAGAACAGTGCGTAGTTGGCCACCTGCATGTCGTAGAACGTGCCGTGGTTGTTGTGCGCGTTGAACTCTTCGATGCCGGTGTCGCTGGTGAGCATCCAGTTGGTGAACTCCCGGAACCAGGTCTTCATCTGCGAGACTTCGTCCGCGCTCAGTTCCCCGCTTGCCTGGACGAGCTGCACGGCGTCGATCACCATCCACATGTTGCGCGTGTCGATCAGGCCGATGCCGCGCCCATCCACACGCCCCATCACGGCTTGGCCATAGCGCAGGTTGGGATTCATGCGCGTTTTGGGGTCGAGGAACCAGGTGCGGATCACCTCGGCCGTCTTCTTGGCGTACTTGGCGTCGCCCGAGAAGTAATAGGCCAGCGACAGCGTCTGCGCGCCGAGGCACATCAGTTGCATGCGCACCGAGTCGGTATCGCCGTTCTTGGACGAAGGATTGAACTGGCCGTCCTTCTGGATGTAGGGCAGGCCGTCCGGCTTGGATGGGTCCGGCCACCAGTACGGAGCCAGACTCATGTAGTCGTGCATGTCGCCCGAAGGCGGTGTGATCTTCTTGTAGGTGACCGACTCCGCCTTCATCGACAGCGCTGCATTGGCATCGCCAATGAGCTTGGCATACGCCGGCTGCAGTTCAGGGGCTTTTTCGGCGATGCGCGCGCGGGCGATCTCCAGGTAGGCCCCGTCCATGGTGATCACCGCCGGTGCGGCCGCCTGCGCGCCCATCGACATCGCGCCCGATAGCGCCACTGCACCGATAAATCGTTTGACTGAAACTTCTCCGCCCACGTCTTTCTCCATTGTTGTCTTGTCTGGATTCGGAAATTTTTCCAATGCTTGCGGAAAATTCCCGAATAAACCGGAAAGGTAAACGTTTATCCGCCGGCTTGCACTCAGCGCTAACCCGAACGGAGCAGGAGTCGAATGTGGAGCATTGCCGGAAGGGCTTCGCGCTCTGTCAAGCCTTGGCGCTTTCGTCGAGTTCTGGCGAATCGGTATCCCGCAAGCCGGCGTTGAGCGCCCGCTTGGCCTTGTCGGCGAGGCAGGCGAAGCGGTCCTGGAATACCGCGAGCTCATCTTCGCTGAGGCTTTCCAGGCTCATCAAGGCGTTGTGGGCGCCTTGCGTTGCGCGGATCAATTCATCCAGCTTGATCTGCAGTGCCCGCGTATCGCGGTTCTGCGAGCTCTGCATCAGGAAGACCATCAGGAAAGTGATGATGGTCGTAGAGGTGTTGATGACCAGTTGCCAAGTATCGCTGAAGCCAAAAATCGGCCCGCTCACGGCCCAGGCGAGTACGAAGGTCAGTGCTGCGATGAATGCACCGGCCTTGCCAGTGAGGTCAGAGAGCCAGCGGGACAAATCGCCGAACCAATTGGAACCGGCGCGAACTGCATCGGTAGGCATGCCACGTCTCCGTCATGAAGCCGAAGCTTCGACGAAAACGGATGCGCAAGGCGTATTCCCGACGACCGACGCCAGGCTGATTCAGAGAAGAGGGAGTGGAGGCGCGAGCCGGAGTCGAACCGACCTAGATGGATTTGCAATCCACTGCATAACCGCTTTGCTATCGCGCCGTCTGGCGACGGACATTCGGCTGTTTGCCGAATGCGCCGTTGAAACTAAAAAGGGAAAGCGCTGCTTTCCCTTTCGGAATCTGGAGCGGGAGACGAGTCTCGAACTCGCGACCTCAACCTTGGCAAGGTTGCGCTCTACCAACTGAGCTACTCCCGCGTTAGGAGCCGCGCATTTTAATGCATGCGGTCACAAAGTCAACATCCGCATGCAGCGCACGTTCAGGAATGCCGCATCAACTCGGGCGCCGCGCGGCGCAGGTAGTACGCCATCGACCATACCGTGAGCGCGGCCGCGACAAAGATCAGCACCGTACCGATCTTGAGGATCGGCAGACCAAACAGGTCGTCGCGATACAGCAGCATGGGGATGGCGGTCATCTGGGCGGCCGTCTTGAGCTTGCCAACGAAAGACACCGCCACGCTCTTGGCGGCGCCGATCTTGGCCATCCATTCGCGCAGGGCCGAGATGGTGATTTCGCGACCGATGATGACAAAGGCGACGATGGCATCGCACCGCTCCAACTGCACCAGGATCACCAGCGCCGCGCACACCATCAGCTTGTCGGCGACCGGATCGAGGAAGGCGCCGAAGGCCGAAGTCTGCCCCCAAGCGCGCGCAAGATAGCCGTCGAACCAGTCGGTAACGGCAGCCACCACGAAGGTGACGCACGCGATAAGGTTCTGCCAGTGCGGTGCCAGCACGTGATCGGGCAGATACAGGATCCCCACGAAGAACGGGATCATGATGATGCGCGCCCAGGTCAGCGCGTTGGGAATGTTATTGGGCATGTATGGCGTATGTTCTTTTGCGGACCGCTCAGCGCAGTGCGTTGTAGATCTGTTCCGCGATTTTACGATTGATCCCTTCCACGCGGCAGAGATCTTCGACTGTTGCTGCCCGTACGCCCGCCAGCCCACCGAAGGTTTCGATGAGTCGCTTGCGGCGCGTGGGCCCGATTCCGGGGATGTCTTCGAGCTTCGATGACAGGCGCGCCTTGTTGCGACGGGCGCGGTGGCCGGTAATGGCAAAACGGTGCGCCTCGTCGCGCACGATCTGGATCAGGTGCAGCGCGGGGTGCTCGCCGCCCAGCCGCACCGGCTCTCGCCCGTCGGTAAAGATGAGTTGCTCCATGCCGGCCTTGCGCTCCTCGCCCTTGGCCACGCCCACCATGCGGATCGACTCCAGTCCCAGTTCGGTGAGCACTTCGAGCGCCACGCCCAGTTGGCCCTTGCCGCCGTCGATGAGGATCAGGTCGGGCCGCACGCCCTCGCCGCTCGCCACCCTCTCGTAGCGACGCGTGAGCGCCTGACGCATCGCAGCGTAGTCGTCGCCGGGCTCGATACCAGCGATGTTGAAGCGCCGGTACTCGGACTTCTTCATCCCCCCGTCATCCCACACCACGCATGACGCCACCGTCGCCTCGCCCATGGTGTGGCTGATGTCGAAGCACTCGATCCGCTCGATCGGCTCGGCCAGCTCCATCGCCACCCGCAACGCTTCGAGTTGCGCGCCGGCGCGGCCAGTCTCGCGCACGCGCGTTTCAATGGCCAGTTGCGCGTTGTTCTCGGCCATCTCGACCCAGGCCTTTTCGGCGGCAAAGCGGGCCTGGGCCACGATCGGCATGGCATCGACGGAGTCCTCCAGCGCGGCACGCACATCGTCCGGCTCTGCCGCGGCAACGATGATCTTCTCGGGCAGCGGATGCTCCAGATAGTGCTGCTCGACAAAAGCCAGCAACGCGTCGACCGCCCCCAACCCCTCGCCCGTCTGCGGAAACTGCGGCCGGTCGCCCAGGTGCCGGCCGCCGCGCACCATGGCGAGGTTCAGGCACACGGTGCCATTGCGCTCGACAGCAACGACGATGTCGACGTTCTCGTCCTTGCCCGAATCCACGTACTGCTTGTGCAGGATCGTCTGGATTGAGCGGATCTGGTCACGAAACGCGGCAGCCTCCTCGAAGGCCAGGCGCTCGGATGCATCCTGCATCCGGTTGGCCAGTTGATCGACAACCTCGTTATGACGCCCGTTCAGGAACATCGTCGCCAGCCGCACATCGCGGGCATAGCCTTCCGCATCGATATGCCCGACGCACGGAGCGGTGCACCGTTTGATCTGGTAGAGCAGGCACGGCCGCGAACGATTGGCAAACATGCTGTTCTCGCACGTACGGAGCAAGAACAGGCGTTGCAGAAGATGGATGCTTTCGCGCGCGGCACCGCCGTTCGGATAGGGTCCGAAATAGCGCACACCCTTCTCGAACGCCCCGCGGTAATAGGCGAGACGCGGGAAATCGTCGCCCGAAATGGCAATGTAGGGATACGACTTATCGTCGCGGAACAGAATGTTGTAGCGCGGGCGATACGTCTTGATGAGGTTGTTTTCGAGGATCAGCGCCTCGGCCTCGGAGCGCACCACGGTGATATCCACCCGCTCCACGCGCTGCACCATCAGACCGATGCGCGGACTGCTCGGCGTCTTCTGAAAGTAATTGCTGACGCGCCGCTTGAGGTTCTTGGCCTTGCCGACGTAGAGCACCTCTTCGTCCGCGCCGATCATGCGATACACGCCCGGCTGCTCGGTCAGGCTGCGGAGAAAGGTCTTGGCGTCAAAGGGCATTGGAACCGCGATGTCGGAAAACGTTAGGTCCGACATTATTACCTGCCCGGTGCCCGAGGAGATGACAAGGCTGCGTAGGACAAACTCCATCGGAGCATCAAATTCGGCCAAATCGTGAACTACGATGAATCATCGTCGGGTGAAGGACGAAGCGACGATATCCGCCGCCGAGGCGCATCGGCGTTCTCGTGCGGCATGACGCATCCATTGCCTACAGGACAAAACCATGAACAAACTCAGCATCTGTGCAGCCATTGTGATGTCGACGCTGATCGCTCAGCCGGTATTGGCCGCCGACGCTTCCAAAGCCGAGAAGCAAGCCCAAGTACGCAAGATGTGCGACGAGGCCCTGGCTACGCTCTACAAGGCCAAGCCCGAGGCGCGCAAGCAAGTGGAATCGTCGGCCGGCTACGGCTGCTTTTCCAGCTTCGGGATCTCATTCCTGATCGGCGGCGCAGGCGGCAGCGGACTTGTCCATGACAACAAGGCCAAGCACGACACTTTCATGAACATGGGCCAGGCCTCCGCCGGTGTGGACATTGGCATCAAGGACTACCGCGAAGTGCTGGTCTTCCTCGATAAGGCCACCCTGGACAAGTTCATCAATTCCGGCTGGGAATTCTCGGGCGGCGCGCAAGCCACCGCCAAGGCCGGCAGCACCGGCGCCACGGCCGAAACAGCGGCCGCTGGCGGCAAGCGCGAAGAAGCCAAGCAAGACCGGATCACCATCTATCCCATGACCAAGACAGGCCTGGCGGTCGGCGCCGCCGCTGCAGGCCGCAAGTACTGGAAGTCGGACGACCTGAACTGATCGCCCGCGTCCGTGCAACAAAGGCAGGCCATCAGGCCTGCCTTTTTTTTTGTCGTACCGTCGGATTGCCTTGCGATTGCGCACAAAAAAAACGGCCATGCGCTGCGCATGGCCGTTTCATTCGCGCGGAAGCGCCGTTACTTGTTGGCCTTCAGCTCATCCATGTTCTGCTTCTTTTCCGTCTTCAACTGCGTCTTGGCGGAATCGACCTGCTGTTTGTACTCGCCCTTTGCGGCGTCCTTCTTGGCGTTGTATTCATCCTTGGCCGCTTTGTTCTCGACGCGACGCTGAACATACGGGTCCGATGTGGCATTGCTCGGAGCCGTGGCGGTCTGGGCAAAGGCCGGCACCGTCAGCAAGGCGGCCAGTGAGCCGGCGATGGTCATCGTCTTGATCGATTTGTCCATGGCGTTTCTCCTCTTCTATTAGCGAGACAGCCGCACGCATCCAGCGGCGACGCTTCCATCATCGCCATCCCGCGACCGCACGCCTGTAGGACACATGGCAAAGGGGCGTCATCGGTTCTCCTTGCGCGGCGTAGTATCTGCGCCACACATTGCAGCCGTCATAGCGCATGTTTCTTCGCGCACCGACATGCCAGACAACATTTGGGCAAATTGCGCAATGCAGCACGCATATCATCAATCCATGCAGAGAGGGATGACAATGCCGTGCCCGGACATGCACACCTCGAGGATTGACGCCACATTACGTTATATTTCATTGGGTTGAATGCACTTTTGGCCGCGCAACAATGCAATACATCAAATCTATTTGGCATCTTTGCGCCATGCGTTTTTTCCTACACGACTGGTATTGACCGTCTGAATTCGATTGACATACTCTTGCGCCGGGCGGTTTGTCTAACAATCAATCCACCGCCCCGGCTTCTGGATTCGTGGCACACGCCTGGTATCCATTGCAGCGCGTGGGTCACTCGCAGGAGCATCACCTCATCAAAGGAGAAACAATGCTTCGCAAACTGTTGATCGGCTTTGTTACCGCTCTCAGCGTCACGTCCGCGTACGCGCTGTCAGACGCGCCGAGCGGCTTCACCAAGTGTGCACAGCCGGGGGGCACGTGCACATTCACTGGAACGCGCCAAGTGGCCATGGGCAAGGCCGGCGTATTCGCCTACGCCACCTATACCAATAGCGTGGTCTGCGATCTGGCCAATTTCCCGGGGGCGCCGAGCAATTCGGTGTGGTGTTCATACGCGCCTGATGCGTCGAGCAGTTCATCCTCGAGCAGCTCTTCGTCGGTGGCCTCGTCCTCGTCGTCCAGCGCCGCTTCGTCGTCGAGCAGCGTGGCCTCGTCGTCGTCATCCTCTTCGTCCAGCGTCGCCGGCAGCAGCAAGTGCGTAGCCGGTGCGACCTTCACCAACGAAATCGTCGACTGCGGCGGCAAGACCCTGGGTCTGTCGTGCGACGGCGATGCCGAAGGGCAGCCCGCCGTGTTGTCGCTCAATAATGCCACCGTCAAAAATCTCCACGTGGCGGCAGGCGGCGGCGGTCATGGCATCTCGTGCCTGTCGGGCAACTGCACGCTGGATAACGTGACCTGGGACGAAGTGTGCGAACACGCCGCCGGCAACTACGGCGAAGGTTCGGTCTACACCATCACCAACAGCACCGCCTATCAGAACCTCGATTCGGCAACGGCTGACGGCGGCAAGCCGGACAAGTTCTTCCAGGACAACGCCAAGAACTCCAAGATGGTGGTGCGCAACTTCACCGCCGTCATGGTCGACACGGACGGCAGCCTGTCCAGCTCGGGCAAGATCCTGCGCACCTGCGGCGACTGCTCGACCAACGCCGGCCCGCGCACGCTCGACATGGACGGCCTGACCGTCAAGCACGTTCAGAGCGACCGCGTGACCCGCTCCTCCGGTGCCGGCATCAGCACCATCGTCGGCATCAACGTGCAATGGGACAGCACCGTCACCGGTTCGGATGCGACGCCCGACAAGGCGATCCTGCGCAACCTGCGGATCCAGGACTACAAGCTGTCGAGCGATGGCGTGAAGAGCACGCCGACGGTCTGCGACGCCTACGTCGGCACTCGCACGCACAACGCGTCGACCAAGATCGGCCAGCAATGGAACACCACGGCCTGCGACGTGAAGACCACCGACGTGACGAGCTTCTGAGTCGTCGTCATCCCACCACCTTGAGCAACCCCATCGTCCTCCAGGGACGATGGGGTTTTTTGTTGTCGTGAGCAGCTCAAGGACGCGGCAGCGGAATGCGCACAAGGCGTTCCCCTGTGCTCAACAGAGCATCGCCCTGCGGATCGATGACAAGCGACTTGAGATGCTTCTGCGTACCGGTCGCCACTTGTGACCAATGCGCGCCATCATCGACGGAGCGAAGCAGCACACCGTCACGCCCCGGCACGTAGAGATCGCCACCGCGCGGCTCGCGCAAGGGTCCGCGCAGATTCGACTGCACGCCCGAAGCCACGGCACGCCAGGTCGTCCCCGCATCGGTCGAACGCACGATGGCGCCGTCCCCGCCCACTGCCACCAGCGTGCGCGCGCCGGGCAGCGCCAGCATGAACCGCAACGGCCCGGTCGCGGGCGTCGGCTGGATGGTCCAGTGCTCACCGGCATCGCTCGAATGCAGCAGGTTCTTGCCGGACATGGCCCACACCTCGCGCACGCCGTCGGGCGAATAGACGCCGTCCACGCTTTCCGTGACGCCGGCATCGACCATCGACCAGCGATGCCCGCCGTCCACCGAGCGCGCAATGGCGCCGGCATTACCGACCCCGATCATGACACCACCACGCAGCGCGACCCCCGAGAACAAATGGCGTCGGGTGTCAGCGTCCGTCGACTGCCACGTCTTGCCATCGTCGTGCGACACCATCACCACGCCAGGACTGGCGAGGGCGACGATGCCATCGTCGTCCGGCAGGAGGATGAGTTTCTGGAAGTTCGCGCGCGCGGCATCGTCCACCGCAAAGACCTTCGGCCATGACAGGCCGCCATCGGTGGAGCGAACGATGAAGCCGGGGCCGGCCGCCAGAATCGCACCACCGCGTGTCGTCACGGCGGTCATCAGATAACTCGCGCCGCCGAGCCCCGCTTGAACCGGCTGCCAACTGCGCCCGCCGTCGCGCGAGCGGATCACCGCGCCTTCGACACCCACGCCGACCAGATCGTCCGACCCCGGCACGGTCACAATGTCGTGTACGTAGCGGCCGATATCCGCCTGCACCCGTGACCACGCCGCACCGGCCCTGCTTGTCAGCAGCAGCCCTCCTCCGCCGAAAGCCGTCAGCGTGTGCAGAGTGGGGTCCAGCGCAAGCGATTCAATGTTGGTGACCTCGCCGGTGCTGAACGGTTGCCAATGGTCGCCCCCGTCTGTCGAACGCATGACGACACCATGGTCGCCGGACGCGTACACCGTGGCCCCATCGGCCACCAGGGCACTCACATAGATCGACGCGCCCAGCGGAATACGTCGCCAGTGCGCGCCCATGTCGTCGGATGTGAGCACCGCGCCCTTGGCGGTACCCACGAAAATGCGCGAGAAGTGCGACGGAGCAAGTACCGTCGTCAGATAGTCGTCGGCCCCGGTCGCCACACGTTGCCAACTGCGGCCGTCATCGAACGAGCGCAGTACCTGCCCGTCCGTGCACGTGGCAAGCAGGAGCGAACCGCGCTGCGCCAGTCGCGTGACACCTGCGTCCGTTTCAATCGGCAACGCGCGCCACGTGGTGCCGCCATCTTCCGAACGCATCAGCAGACCGCGCTCGCCCGCCGCAATGAAGGTACCGCTCGCGGTCTGCAGCATCGCCGCGATGGCGCCAGCGGCCGGCGTATCGAGAGTCATCCAGGTACGGCCATCGTCGTTCGACCGCAGCATCGTGCCGCGAGCCCCCGCCGCCAGCCAGGCTGCGCGCCGCGCATCCCGCAACACTGTGCGCAACGCGGATTGCGCGCCGCTTGGGTGTGCGAGCCACGTCGCGCCACCATCGGTCGAACGCCACACATCCGGCCCGGCTCCCACCGCCAGCAAAGTGCCCCCGCGACCGTCGTCGGCGATCGCGCCGATGACCATGCCGCCCGGCGTTGCACCCGCTTGCCAGCGCTGCCCGCCATCGATCGACCGGATGATCGCGCCGTCGGTGCCGCCAATGAGCAGCGCGCCGCGAACCGCGTCGTAGTGCCCGACGAAAAGTGAGGCGTTGACCACCCGTGCGCCGTCGATTCCCGCGTCGGCGCTTGCGACGGGCAGCGCCAAGGTCGCGGCGCGCGCGTCGGGCGCAGACGAAAAAACCAGCGCACAGGCCAGTGCCACGGCACACAAACGATGGGGTCGTGCAGTCACGCGATGTCTCCGTCGATATGTTCTTGTCGTGAGCGGATTGTGACATCAGGCGACCCGGCGGAGCGCCCAACCGACGCACGGCGCCACGCCAATTTCGCACGCAGGCGGACACAGCGGCGCCAACATCGGTTAGCATGCTTGCCGGGCCGAAGACAGTCGGCCCGCGTCGCTCGGACGGTTCCGGGCGCTTACGTCAAGGATCACCATGTCAGCCCTCTCAGGCAAGCGCCGCTTTGCGCGCATCGATCGCCTTCCGCCCTACGTTTTCAACATCACCGCCGAACTCAAGCTGGCCGCCCGCCGTCGCGGTGAAGACATCATCGACATGAGCATGGGCAACCCCGATGGCGCCACGCCCGCGCACATCGTCGCCAAGCTCGTCGAAGTCGCCCAGCGTCCGGACACGCACGGCTACTCTGCATCGCGCGGCATCCCGCGCCTGCGTCGCGCCATCGCGCATTGGTACAAGGAACGCTACGACGTCAATATCGATCCAGACGCCGAAGCCATCGTCACCATCGGCTCCAAGGAAGGGCTGGCGCACCTCATGCTCGCCACGCTCGATCGCGGCGACACCGTACTGGTGCCGGACCCGAGCTATCCGATCCACATCTACGGCGCGGTCATTGCCGGCGCACACGTGCGCTCGGTGCCGCTGGTCCCCGGCGTGGACTTTTTCGCCGAACTCGAAGACGCCATCCGTGGCAGCTACCCCAAGCCCAAGATGATGGTGCTCGGCTTTCCCTCCAACCCGACCGCGCAATGCGTGGAACTGGATTTCTTCGAGCGCGTCGTCGCGCTGGCCAGAAAGCATGACATCCTCGTCGTGCATGACCTGGCTTACGCCGACATCGTGTTCGACGGCTGGAAGGCACCTTCGATCATGCAGGTGCCGGGCGCGAAGGACGTGGCAGTGGAGTTTTTCACGCTGTCGAAGAGCTACAACATGGCCGGCTGGCGCATCGGGTTCATGGTCGGCAATCCGGACCTCGTCGCCGCACTGGCCCGCATGAAGAGCTACCACGACTACGGCACTTTCACGCCGGTGCAGGTCGCCGCCATCGCCGCGCTCGAAGGCGACCAGCAATGCGTGCGCGAGATCGCCGCCACCTACGAGCGCCGTCGTGACGTGCTCTACAAGGGGCTGATCGAAGCGGGCTGGGAGGTCGAACTCCCACGCGCATCGATGTACATCTGGGCGCGCATCCCGCAACCGTATCGCGCACTCGGCTCGCTGGAATTCGCCAAGCAGTTGCTGGAAAAGGCCAAGGTGTCGGTATCGCCCGGCATCGGCTTCGGCGACCACGGCGACGACCACGTGCGCTTCGCGCTGATCGAAAACGAATCGCGTATCCGTCAGGCCGTGCGCGGCATCAAGGCCATGTTCAAGGCCGACGGACTCGTGGCACCGGCCACTGCCCGCAGCGCATGAGAAACACCCCGCGGCATCTGCTGAAACTTTGAGCAGGTGCCGCACCTTGTTTGCGTATCAAGTAGTTAGCACCACTGTCCGCGCAGCGTCCCCAAGGTTGTCCACAGCTTCTGTGGAAAGCGGAGCATGCTCCACACGGAGAAAGCGACGATGTACCTCCCTCGCCATTTCGAAGCCCCCGATCTCCAGCAGATCCACCAACTCATCGAAGACCATCCGCTGGGCGCGCTCGTCACGCTAGGGCCCGACGGGCTCGATGCCAACCATATTCCCTTCCTGCTCGACCGCAACGATGGCCCGCACGACCGCCTCATCGCCCACGTCGCGCGTGCCAATTCTGTGTGGCGGAACGCGTGCGATGGCGCCGAAGTGCTGGTGATATTCCGCGGCGAGGACGCCTACATCTCGCCCAACTGGTATCCGAGCAAACAAGAGATGCACCGACAGGTGCCGACGTGGAATTACCGCGTGGCGCATGTGCACGGCAAGCTCACCGTGCGCGACGACGAACGATTCGTGCGTGGCGTGGTGGCCCGTCTGATGCGCAAGCATGAAGCCGCCGTCAACGGGGAACGCGCGTGGAAGATGGGTGACGCGCCAGCCGATTACATCGATGGATTGCTCGCTCACATCATCGGGCTGGAGATCGCCATCACGCGTATCGAAGCCAAGTGGAAGCTGGGCCAGAACCGCGATGGGCGCGACCGCGCCAGCGCCGCGCAGGCGCTGGAGGATCGTGGGGAACGCGCAATCGCGAGTGCGATGCGCGAAAAGAAAGACTGAGCGATCAGGCGACTTCCGTCAGCCCCTGCACCGTCTGCCACGCTTGCTGGAAGCGCGCATCCAGCGACAGTGCGGTGTGATCGGGGCGACCGGTCGGCGCCAGCGCGGTGATGCGGGCGCGCGATTCGTCGCTCACTTGCGGCTGCCAGCCGGCGAGCAGTTCGTGGGTGAGATCGGGGCGATTGCATACCAGCACCACGTCGCAGCCGGCGCTGTGCGCGGCCTCGGCACGCGCCACGATACCGCCGACGGTGGTCGCGCCTTCCATCGTCAGATCATCGCTGAAGATCACGCCCTTGAACCGCAACTTGCCGCGCAGAACGTCCTGCAGCCAATAACGCGAGAACCCGGCCGGATTCGGATCGACCTTTTCGTAGACCACATGCGCCGGCATCACGCCGCCCAGCATGCGCCCGATGCTCTGGCGGTACGGAGCGATGTCCTGCTCCCAGATGGTGTCGAAATCGCGCGCGTCGACCGGCATCGCCACATGCGAGTCTGCTTCGGCAAAACCGTGGCCGGGAAAGTGCTTGCCCACGCAGCTCATGCCCGCTTCGCGCAGGCCGGTGGCGAGCGCGTAGGCCAGGTCCGCGGCGACGAGCGGATCGCCATGGAAAGCCCGGTTGCCGATGACGCCACTGCGGCCGTAATCGAGATCCAGCACCGGTGTGAAAGACAGGTCCAGCCCGTGCGCCAGCAACTCGGCGGCAAGCACGAAACCCGTGTCGCGGGCGGCGTCGCGCGCACGGTGTTCGTCCTGGTCGAACAACTCGCCCAGCACGCGCATCGCGGGCAGTCTGGTGAAATTCGGACGGAAGCGCTGCACGCGGCCGCCCTCGTGGTCGACGGCGATGATGAGCGCGGGGGTCCGCAGCGAGTGGATTTCCGCCGTCAGCGCTTCAAGCTGCTCGGGGCTCTGGTAATTGCGGGTGAACAGGATCACACCGCCGACCAGCGGATGGCATAGCGTCTCACGCTCGGCGTCGGTCAGCGAAAAGCCCGCCACGTCGCACATGACGGGACCAAGCGGCAAAGACAAAGGCATATCGTTCTCCACCGCGCCACGCAGGGGCGCAGTCTGCAATCAGTATCAGCGGCGCTCGATCACCGCCATGGCGACAACGTGCTCGCGCTCATCACTGATCGACAGGAAGCAATGCAACCCGTCCTCTTCCATCAGCGCGTCGAGCGTTTCGTCGTACACAAAAAAGGGCTTGCCGAGCGCGTCGTGCGTGACGGCCATCGCATGCAGCGTCACCGGCGCGCGCAGGCCCGTGCCATACGCCTTGGCGAACGCCTCCTTGGCGGCAAAGCGCTTGGCGAGAAAGCGTGCGGCGTCGGGCGCACGCGCCAGCTCGATGAGTTCGGCTTCGGTCAGGATGTGTTCGGCAAAGCGTTCGCCATGCCGTTCGATGGCGCTACGGATGCGCGCCACCGCCACGATGTCGGTCCCGATGCCGTAGATCATTCGCGCGGCGCCGCTTCACGCATCAGGCGCTTCATTTCGGCAACCGCTTCGCGCAGGCCGACGAACACGGAGCGGCTGATGATGGCGTGGCCGATGTGCAGCTCGCGCACGCCCGGCAGCGCTGCGATCGGCTGCACGTTGAAGTAGTTGAGCGCGTGACCCGCGTTGAAGCGCATGCCCAGCCCGATGATCGCTTCGCCCGCCATGCGGATGCGTGCGATTTCTTCGAGTACGGCCGGGCTCTTGGCGTCGCGTCCGCGCGCGAAGAAAGCGTGCGCGTACGGACCGGTGTGGATTTCGCACACGCGCGCGCCCACCCGTGCAGCGGCTTCGACCTGCGGGATTTCGGCATCGATGAAAACGCTCGTCATGATGCCCGCATCGGCCAGTCGCGCCACCACGTCGCGGATGCGCGATTCCTGCCCGACGATGTCGAGCCCGCCTTCGGTGGTGACTTCCTGGCGGCCTTCCGGCACCAGCATCGCCATCTCCGGCTTGAGTTCGCGGGCGATGTCGACCATCTCGTCGGTCGCGGCCATTTCGAGGTTCAGCTTGATGTGCGTGAGCTCGCGCAGGCGGCGCACATCGGCGTCCTGGATGTGGCGGCGGTCTTCGCGAAGGTGGACGGTAATGCCGTCGGCACCGCCAAGGTGGGCTTCCACCGCGGCCCAGACGGGGTCCGGTTCGTAGGTGCGGCGCGCCTGGCGCAGCGTGGCGACGTGGTCGATGTTGACGCCCAGTTCAATCACAATCCGGCTCCTATGTCCTGCAATTCGATAAGTATGCGGCGGGACTCCAGCGTCTGCCCGCCCAGATGATGCTGGATGAGGCGGCGCATCAGGGCGCGCGCCTGCACCAGTGTATCGGCGGCGGAAAAATCCCCGCGCGCCATATCCAGCAACACGCGCCCCGACAATGTCGGCGCGTCGCCAAAATTATCCGTCGCCGCGATCACCCCGCGCTCGGCAAGATACAGGTAGGTGCCCTGCGGACTCACCGGCTCGCCGCTGTCGGCCAGGCGATCGAGCGTGGGCGCATACCCCAGCTCACGCAACAAGGCCAGCTCGAACGCGCGCAGCAGCGGCGCATGCGGCTCGCCGTGCGCCAATTGCAGCAGGGTCGCCGCGTAGTGGTCGAACAGCGCAACATGCGCGTCCTCGCGCGGCAGCAAGCGCAGCAGCAGCTCGTTGAGGTAATAGCCCGACAACAGGGCCACGCCGCCCAGCAAGGGCTGACCGCCGCGCCAGTTCGCCCCGGTCAGGGTCTTTACCTCGCCGCGTCCGCTCCACGATACCTGCAAAGGCTGGAATGCCATCAGCACGCCACGCAGTTGCGAGCCCGGGCGCCGCGCGCCCTTGGCCACCAGCGGCAGACGGCCGTGCTCGCGCGAGAACACCTCGACGACGAGACTGGTCTCGCGCCAAGGGTACGTGTGCAAAACGAAAGCGGCCTGTTCGTCGATGCGCTGACGGCTCATGGGACGACCGCCGATTGCGGTCCGGTCGAGAGGAAAAAACGGTCGCCTATGTTACGGGATGCAGGCCGGTCCGTGTTTACCGGCGGCCCACAGCCTCAAAAGCCCATGCCGCCACCACAGCCGGCTGCGGTGCCACCGCTGCCGGTACGCGCTGCGCAGCCGACGCCGGTGTTCGGACTCAGCGCGCACGCTGGCAGCAGTACGGCCGTCAAGCCAGCAAGAGCCAGGCGGACAAGAATAGGGCGAATGGATGTCATGGCGACCTCCTGCAAGAAGGTGGCAGCGCAGCACAGCGCCGGTTTCCCGTATGCGGCAAGGGCCGTGCCGCCGAAACGATCCTTGTCCAGCGTACGCCTGTTTCGCCCGAGGCGGTCGGCTAGATTCGCACCCCGACCCCCACCCCGCAACCGCCCTGCACGCCCCCGCCGGAACCGCCGCGGGCCGCGCAGCTCACATAGCCGCAACTGGCCAGCGCACCGACGAGGCCGGCGAGGACGCAACCCCTTGTCCACCGCAATAGAACCCGACGCATCGACAATCCCCTCAAAGCAGGAAGCTTAGCGCTTGTGACCGGCGACAACGTGGTGCTGGGTCAGGGGATGATGTCCGCCCCGGCTGACATTGGCGCCCCTACTCCGATGAACGCGTTGTCTTTCATCTTGCCACCGCATTTTTCGGCATGCTGCGCAGCACTTCGAGCATGGCGGTGATGTAACCGTACGTGAAACCGAAGGCCGTATTTTTCGAGTCGCCGCCCGATACATGCGGTACGTGGTCGGGCATGAGCATGTATTGGTAGCCGACCTCGGCATACGTGAGCAGCGACTTCCACATGTCCATGTCGCCTTCGTCGGGGAAGGTTTCCATGAACGACAGACGACAGCCGCGGATATTGCGGAAGTGCACATTGAAGATCTTGCCGCGCTCGCCGAACCAGCGGATGACGTCGAAGATCTCGGTGGCCGGGTCCTCGAGCATTTCGGCGACCGTACCCTGGCAGAAGTTGAGTCCGTGGTACGGGCTCTCATGCATCTGCACGAATTTCTTCAGCCCTTCGACAGTGCCCAGCACGCGCTTCACGCCCCGATAGCCATCGGGCGTGTACGGATCATGCGGATGGCATGCGATGCGTACACGATTCGATTCGGCCACCGGCACCACGCGTTCGAGGAAGTAATCGATGCGCGCCCAGTTTTCGTCTTCGTCGACGACGCCCGCAGCGGTCGGCGGTGCGTTCTGGTCCATCTTGTCCCAGCGGAAGGCGTCGTTGATCGAACCACCCCGGCCAAGTTCCGGTTCTGAACGCGGAATGCCGATCATGTTGAGGTTGTAGCGCGCAGCGGGAATACCCACGCGCGCTGCGTTCTCGATGAGCTTGCAGATGAAGTCGATCTGCTCGTCGCGCTTGGGGCCGGCCATCATGATGTCCGGGAAGTCGTGCTTTTCCACCACGCGTGGCGACATGGGCAACTGAATCATGTCCAGTTCGAGCCCGAAGCTCTCGATGTGCTCGCGATGGCGCAGCAGCGCATCCAGCGTCCATTCGCGCGGGTGGCCCGGCGGGTTGGCGCAGATGCGCTTGAGCCCGAGCTGCGCCATGACGCGGTAGTCGTCATCGTTGCGGGCAGGGAATTGCGTCCCGATGTACATGCGTTATCTCCTCCAGGTCAGCCTGGTATTGGGGCGGCGTCAGCGCGCGAGCGGCACCACGGCCAGCCAGATCGATGGGTTGCGTACGGGGTAATTGCGGCGCACCTCGAAAACCTCGGGGTCCGCGGGCAGGCGCTGCCACAGCGCGAGCCAATCCTCGCGCCCCGCCGACAGCGCGCCGAACAGCAGTGCGGGCTGCCGGACAGGCCATTCGTCCCAGTACATGACGTCCTCCGCGCCCGGCCACGTGTCCTTGTCGGCAAGAAATGGCGCGAGGAATTCGATGCCACGCACCATCGAGCGACCATCGGGCAATTCGTGACGCAACAGGTTTTCGTCCGGCGTCGACAGCAGTTGCGCCAACGCGCTCATGACGTCGAGATTGAAGATCGAATAGCCGAATGGCTTGGTGCGCGCCAGCTCCTTGGGAAAGCCGCCGTTGGCTGCCATCTGCTGCGGCATGAGCACCTCGAGCAAACGGCGACGGCAATCGGCCAGCGCGGCCGCGTTGCCGGTCAGATGTGCGAACGCCGCAGCCTGCAGGGCCCAGCACGTGCCGTGGTTGTTGTGCCAGTTGCTCTCCGCAACGCCATACGGGTGCGTGGAAATCCATGCGAGATAGTCGGCGAACCACGCCTGGATCGCTCCGAATTCACTATCCGGAATTCCACCCACGGCGTGTGCCGCTTTCACCGCCAGCGCGACCTCGGCCAGATGCACCGTGTCGATGATGCCGATACCGCGGCCCGTACACACGCCCTTGATGGCCTGCGCGTACTGGAGATCCGGATTCATGCGCGTGGCCGGATCGACGAACCACGCCATCAGGTGGCGACGCGCGGCGTCGATGAAGCGCGCATCTCCGTTGACCAGCCACGCGCCCGCCAGCGCCCCGACGTCGCGAGCAAAGTCGATCATCAGCTCGCGGTGGGCGGTGAAGTTGTCCGGATTGGTCAATCCGTCGCGCTGGATGTACGGCCCCTCGGGATTGTCCGGATCGGGCCACCAGTAATCGGCCTCGGAGGAAAAATCGTGCGGCGAACCGGGGCTGCGCGGGTTGACCGACTGGACGATGCTGCGCACCGGCGCGCCAAGGGCTGCCATGGCATTGCATACGAGCCGGTCCCTTTCGTATGCGGCAATATCGAACGACAGCGGATAAGTCATCGTTGTTGCTTCCTTGTTCGGGAATGAAATAACTCGGCACCAACAGATCGGCGAGCTACACGTATTTTCCCGATGGAACGGTATTGTGCGCAATCCGGAGAGATGCGCCGGGTCACCAACGGACGCACCTTCAGCCTCGGAAAGATTTCCGGCGCACCTGGCCGCCTGATATGAATGCGCAGCACGCGAGGCCAAGGGGAAGCGTGTCGGGAGACCATCCATTGCGGGAGCACGTATCGCCTTTCGTCGAGTCCAGTCCGCCAGATGAAATAAACATCGGACCCGAACAGGATCCGATGTTCCCGAGTGCCCGCGCTTAGAAGGTGTGGCGAATGGCCAGTTCTGTACCCATTGAGTTCTCCTTTGCACCCTTGGGTTCGCCATACAGCAGGGCCGCACCGTCGCGGTCGATCGAGTCGTAGCTCAGGTTAGCCATCAAGGTCGTTCGCTTTGACAGCGAGTACCAATAGCCCAGTCCGACGTGGTTGCTCTTGGTCTTGGTGCCGCTCGCGTTGTCTTCGATCCGACCGAGTGTCGCCATGATCGTGTTGGCCCCGAACGGAACACGAAGTCCCATCTGGTACGCCGTCTGGGTCGCGTTCTTGTCACCCATTCCCGCCCACTCATACCCCTTGGAGCGGGCGACCCCAGCCATGACCTTCACAACCTGAAAGTCATAGGAACCCGCTACGAACCAAGTCTTCCACAGCGCTGCCTTGGTGCCGTCGACAGCATCTTTTTGATAGACCAGGTCTGCCTTGAAGGCGCCCAGGTTCACCTTTGCGCCTACACCCCAGGGGTTCTTCTGGACGACTGCATTCTCCTTCAGGCCCACGGTGGCGATGGCCTGGACCACGCCGCCAATGTAGGGGCTTTCATACTTGAATGCGTTGTCCCACTTGGCAACGGACCTGGCACGACGATTCGGCATCTTGCCGATTGTGTCGCCACCGAAAGCTTCGAAATCGCCCCCGCCGTAGAGCAGATCGGACACGGAGGACTGACGGCCCAGCGTCACCGAGCCCCAGCGCTTGCTCTTCAGACCGACAAATGCCTTGTCCTTCCATTGACGGTCACTGTCCTGCATCCCGGTGTCAAGATAGAAGCGATTCTCCAACTGGAAGAATGTACTCAATCCATCTCCAAGATCTTCCTCTCCGATCAGGCCCCAACGGTTGCCTGACTCTTGATCCTCCAGCGTTGCCTTTCCATCATTGGTGAATGTGCGATATCCCATGTCGACGCGACCATAGACCGTCACATTCGACTGAGCAAAAGCGGGGACCATAAAGGAAAGGCACATTGCTGCGCCGATCAATCTTGCTTGCATCACTTGTTCTCCTCGATTGACTCGGGGGTGCGATACGCCCCCCGGCACGCCTTGCGCGCGTGCGAGAGCATGGTGATCAGCGCCAGGAGTAAAACGGCAGACAAATGTCATCGCAGAACATGGCTTGCCGAATCGCCCCGGGTTCTGTAGATCGCTCTGAGCTTCAAGTGGATACGTCTCGCGCCGTCGACGCGTTCGCCGGGGGGCAACTGCGCAGACAGGAGCGAAAGAAAGAAGTCGCGTTGTGAGCAGTTCTACGATCAGTTGTGGTTCCGACGTGCGACGCGCTAGTGGCGCATCAACGTGGCGACAGCAACGCAGTGAATGCGCGAGAGTCAGAAAACGACTCGCGTTCCGATGGATGATTGGGATGGAGAAGCCACGGGGAGTACATTGACTCGGCCGCTAAGCCCCCTGTCCAAGCGCCAGCCGGGACATGGGCATCCGTCTCACGGCGATGACTACGCCTTGATCGAGCAGACTGAAGAAATGAGCGAACGCTCGAGCGCGCCAACCAGATTTCCCGCTGGTGCGCGCTTGGATGGCCTCAAACCGGAGATCTATGCGGTCTCACGATCTATAGGTGAGACGCATCATGACGCCGAGGCAGCCCATTGAGCTTCTCGAAATGCCGCCTCTCGTACTCGTCGGGAGATAACCCACCCGTATGACGATGGCGTCGCATGGGGTTGTAGAACGTCTCAACGTAGTCCGACACTTCTCGTCGGGCTTCCTCGGACGTGCGATAGATTTTTCGCCTTACGCGTTCGCGCTGAAGATACTGTGAGAAGCCATCGGCAATGCCATTTCGATGGCGATCCTTGCGCCTGCTTATGTAGGCCTTAAGGCGAAACGCGCGCAAAAAGAGTCGCAAATCATGGCGGCTGAACTGACTGCCTTGACCGAAATTCACGAGGACGCCTGGCGCGGGCTCTCGTCGCAGGACGGCCATCGCCAGAGCCTTGAGCACCAGTTCCGGCGACATGGCCGCTTCTGCCGACCAACCCACCACCTTGCGTGAGAACACATCCGACACGGTCGCCACGAACAGCTTGCCCTGGTAGGTTCGAATGTACGTAACCTCTATCATCCAGACCATGTTTGGCTGCGAGACACTGAGTTCGTGCCACTGATGATAGGCAGGCGGCTGCATGGGACGTTTCCCATCTTTCCCAGGATGGCGGAGGTATCCGATTGCCGATTGAAGTCCAATCTGACCCATCAATCGAGCGACCCGATGCTTGCCGCAACCCTCCCCTAACTCGCGAAGTTCACGCGTGATCCTGCGATACCCGTATACGCCGCCGCTCTCAAGCCAGCTCCGGCTGATCAGCCTCCGCATGCGCGCGTCGTCCTCGGCGCGCACAGATAAAGGTTGGCTCGCCCAAGCGTAGTATCCACTCGGGTGAACATTCAGGACCCTGCATAGGCGACGGATGGGCCATTGACCGTGGTGGGCCTCAATGAATGCGTACTTCACCCGAACTGATTGGCAAAGTACGCTGCGGCCTTTTTTAAGATGTCGTGATCTTCGGTGACGCGTTTGAGTTCGGCATGCAAGCGCCGTAGTTCTGCCTGCTGTTGATCGTGCGTCTGTCGCGCATGCATGGGCACGCCATAGCGTCTGAGCCATGCGTACAAGGTCGGAGGACTCACGTTCAGGCGCGCGGCCACATCGGGTACGCTTTGACCGTATTCAATGACTTGTTTAACTGCTTCGAGCTTGAATGCTTCCGCGTAACGCTTGCTGCTCACAGATGGTTCCTCTTGCTTGCGCTTGTGTGGCCCGGCCCCGATGTATCAGAACGGCCGGAACGGGCTCACGCTCGGCCCGGCTATCTGAGGACGGAAATCACTCAGAAATACGTCAGCATGCTCGCGTGTTCTGCGTTGCTCGCCATGACGTATGCCGGACCGGAAAACGCTCCTCGTGTCATCACGAGCGTGTGCGATGTACTTCTGCCTTGGCGAGCTTTTCGTAGTATTTGACGAGACTGCTGTGGTCTTCACCGCCACAACCGTCCGTACGCAGTGCCTGCATCATCTCCATGACGGCGGCGGTCAGCGGCAGAGAGGAGCCGACTTCATGCGATGTCTCCAGCGCGTTGGCCAGATCCTTGATGTGCAGTTCAATGCGGAAGCCCGGCGCGAAACGGCGGTCCATCATCAGCGGCGCCTTGGCGTCGAGCACCGTGCTGCCGGCCAGTCCGCCGCGGATGGCCTGATAGACCAGGTCGGGCTCCACGCCCGCCTTGGTGGCGAGAATCATCGCTTCGGACACTGCCGCGATATTCAACGCCACGATCACCTGGTTGGCGAGCTTGGTCACGTTGCCGGCGCCCACGTCCCCCGTGCGCACCACCGAGCCCGCCATGGCCTTCATGACCGCGTAGTACTTGTCGAACACCGTTTGCGCGCCGCCGACCATCACGGACAACGTGCCGTCGATGGCCTTCGGCTCGCCGCCGCTCACCGGCGCGTCGAGAAAGTCCACGCCCTTCTTCGCCAATGCCGCGCCGACCTCGCGGCTCACCAGGGGCGCGATCGAACTCATGTCGATCACTGCCTGCCCGGCGCGCGCATGCTGCAGCACGCCGCCTTCGCCAAGAACGACTTCCTTCACCTGCGGCGAGTTGGGCAGCATGGTGATGATTAGGTCCACCTGCGCGGTCAGTTCGGCGAGCGTGGCGGCAGCCGCCGCACCTGCGGCGGTGACATCCCGCACGCTGTCCGCGTTGCGGTCGAGCACGACCAGCGAATAACCCGCTTTGAGAAGATTCTTGCTCATGGGGCGACCCATGATGCCGAGCCCAATAAATCCTATTTTCATATCCATATCCTTAGCTGGTGTGTCCGGCGCATCACGTTTCTGCGGGATCAGTCGCATCCGTGAGTTCGCGCCGAGTTGTAGGCGTGTCAATTTTCAGATCACGTCATTTCGATGACCTCGCCTCTCGGGGTCGAGGAGGGATCGGGATGCCAACATGGTCTGAAGCGAAAGACATTCAATCAAGGAAAGGGGCTGTCGGGCCCCTCACAGTCAGTTTGACGCGCTCAACGTCGAGCACCGGACGCGCACCCAAATTCTTGCGCCAACTGTTCCGCCGCTCGCGCAAGCAGAGCGATATCCGCGCCAACCGCTGCGAAAGTGCAACCGCGTTCGATGTAGTTCTTGGCCAGAGAACGATCGCCGGTCAGGATGCCGGCGGGCTTGCCGGCAGCCACGATACGGTCGATGGACTCAATGACCACCCGTTGCACGTCGGCGTGCCCCGCGTCACCAAGAAATCCGAGCGAAGCCGACAGATCTCCCGGACCAATGAACACGCCATCGACGCCATCGACGGCCGCGATGGCTTCAATGTTGTCGAGGGCTTCGCGCGTCTCGACCTGCACAATGACGCACATCTCTTGAGCGGCTCGCTGGTGGTAGTCCTTCACGCGGCCGAAACGCGAAGCACGCGACTGCGCGGTGAAACCCCGCAATCCGCCGGCTCCGCTCGGGTAGCGGGTCGCGGCGACCGCGGCACGCGCCTCGTCGGCGTTCTGCACATACGGCACCAGGATGGTCTGCGCACCAATGTCGATGACTCGCTTGATCATGACTTTGTCGTTCCACGCGACACGAACAACGGGCTGTGTGGCGTATTCGGCCATTGCCAACAGTTGCTGATGTACCTGAAATAGTTCATTGGGCGAGTGCTCCATATCGATGAGTATCCAGTCGAAACCGGCACCCGCGATGACCTCCATGCTGACGTAGCTCGAAAGATGCGACCACAGTCCGATCTGGCGCTTGCGTTCAACGATGGCCCGCTTGAAGGTGTTGATTGGCATATCCATTGCGTTTCCCCGAATGGTTGTTGTCATGCTTCCATGGCCGTTGCGGTCGCCAACTCGCGGCTGTATTGACGACTGGCCTGCAATAGCGTCCGTGTGTAGGGTTCGGCGGCAGCACCAGAGCACAAGGTGTCGACGGTCAGTGTCTCGACGATGCGCCCGCTCTGCATGACGGCCAGTCGGTCGCATAGATGTGCCACCACACCCAGATCGTGAGTCACGAGCAGATAGGTCAGCCCGTCGCGTGCGCGGAGGTCTGCCAGCAGATTGAGAATTTCCGCCTGCACGGAAACGTCCAGCGCCGACGTGGGCTCATCCAGCAATAGCACGCGTGGCTCAAGAATCAGCGCGCGAGCAATCGCGACACGCTGACGCTGACCGCCTGACAACTGATGCGGATAGCGATAACGAAAACTCCCGTTCAGTCCCACGCGTTCCAGCGTCTCATCTATGCGGCGATCCACGTCGCCGATGCCATGGATGCGAAGCGGCTCGGCCAGCGCCGTAGCGACTGTGTGGCGCGGATGCAGCGAACCGTACGGATCCTGGAAGACCATTTGCACGATCCGGCATTGCGATCGGTCCAGACGATGCTCCAGTTGCTTGCCTGCGATTTCGAGCTCACCACGCCAGTGCGTGTATAGGCCGGCGAGGCAGCGTAGGACCGTGGTCTTGCCGGAGCCGGACTCTCCCACGAGGCCAAACACTTCGCCTTCGGCAACGCTGAAGTTCACATCCGTGAGCACGTCGCGTGCCTTGCTGCCGATGCCGAAAGCCATCGACAGGCCTTTTGACTTGATCATTGACATGCTCTTCCTCCTAGGCCGTCAGCCACGACGGATCGCGCTGCAGAACCGGCAAGCGCGCGCGGCGATGGTCGATTTCGGGCAGCGAGTCCAATAGGCCGCGCGTGTAAGGATGAGTCGCCTCCCCCAGACGATCGGCATCGATCGTTTCGACGATCCGCCCGGCATACATCACGATCACGCGGTCGCAGAAGCTGCGCACCAGATTCAGATCGTGACTGATGAAGAGCAGACCCAGGCCACGCTCACCGACGAGGTCATCGAGAATGGCGAGAATCTGCGTGCGCACTGAGACATCCAGCGCCGAAGTCGGCTCATCCGCGATGATGATGTCCGGCTCGGTGATCAGCATCATGGCGATCATGATGCGTTGTCCCATACCGCCCGAGACTTCGTGCGGGTACAGAGAAAACACGCGTTGGGGATCGCGTATGCGGACGGTCTCAAGCATTGCCAGTGCGCGCTCGCGTGCTTCGGCGCGCGATGCCTTGGGGTGGTGTGCAAGATACGACTCGGCGATCTGATCGCCGACCCGGACGACCGGATTGAGCGAGTACTTCGGATCTTGCAGGATCATCGAAATGCGCGCCCCTCGAATACTGCGCATGGTCTTTTCGGAAGCGCTCAGCAGGTCGACCTCACAGAAACGCATGGTTTTCGCCGTGATACGCGCACTGTGCGGATGCAGGCGCAGGATGGCACGCCCCACTGTCGATTTGCCCGAGCCAGACTCACCTACGATCGCCAGCTTCTCGCGCCCAAGTTGCAGGGACACGCCACGCACCGCGTCGACATACCCGTCCGGTGTCTTGAAGCTCACGCGCAGATCATTGATTTCCAGTTGCGGCGTCATGCAGGAGCCTCCTTCAGTCATTTCGCGGATCGAGAACATCGCGCAGCCCATCGCCAAGAAGGTTGAACGCGAGGCTCACCATCATGATCGCCATGCCGGGCATGGCTACCAGCCACCAGCACTCCATCATGTAGCGGCGTCCCGCCGAAATCATCGCCCCCCATTCGGGCGCTGGCGGCAAAGCGCCCAGCCCGAGAAAGCCAAGACCGGCGGCCGTCAGCACGATCCCTGCCATGTTCATGGTCAGGCGCACGATCACCGACGACAGGCAGAGGGGAACGATGTAGCGCACAATGATTCGTAGCGGCGAGGCGCCCTGCAATTGCGCGACAGCGACAAAGTCGGCCTTGCGGATCGAGAGTGTCTCGGCGCGTGCCAAGCGCGCGATGGGTGGCCATGCGGTGAGCGCGATGGCGATCACCGCATGCTCCAGCCCCGGTCCAAGCGCGGCAACAAAAGCCAGTGCCAGCACCAGACTTGGGAATGAGATAAAGATATCCGTCACCCGCATGAATAGCGTGTCGACCCAGCCACCGAAATAGCCCGACGTCGTACCGATGGCGAGCCCCACCGGTCCAACGATGATCGTCACCAACCCAATGACGTACAGCGTGATGCGCGAACCGTAGACTATGCGGCTGTATATGTCGCGCCCGTACTCGTCGGTCCCGAACCAGTTATCGGCACTGGGCGCCATCAATGCGCGCGGCAGGTTCTGCACGAGCGGATCGTGGTTGGCCAGCAGCGGTGCGAAGATCGCCACCAGAATCAACAGGGCCACGACGATCAGTCCAACGACGGTCAGCGGATTGCGGAATAGCCGGCGCAATGCACGGGCCGTGCTTTCGCGCATGGCCTGAGTCGCAGAATGTGGCGCCGTTCGAGCGGGTGCCGCTTCGGCGGGCATGATGATGCTTGCTTGGTTGCTCATCAACGAGTCCTCGGATCGAACACCCGGTACAGCGCGTCGGCCACCAGGTTGAGCGTGACGAAAATGATCCCGATCAGCAGCACGCAGCCCATCACGGCGTTCATGTCGCCGAGCAGCAGACTACTGGTGAGGTACGAACCGAAGCCGGGCCACGAATACACAGTCTCGATCAGCACCGCGCCTTCTAGCAGCGAGCCGTAGGCCAGCGCCACGATGGTCAGCAACTGCACGAGGATGTTGCGGAAGGCATGGCGCCAGATGATGGTGCGTTCCGGCAGGCCCTTCACCCGTGCGGTGATGATGTATTCCTGCTTGAGCTGGCCGAGCATAAAGCTACGCGTCATGCGGCTGATGTAAGCCATCGAATGCAGGCCGAGAATGCAGGCCGGCAACCAGATGTGCGACAGCGCGCTGGCAAGAACCTCCCAATCGCCGGCCAACAAGGCGTCGAGCACAAGGAATCCGGTGCGCGAATCGATCAGGCCATCGTAAGCAAGATCGATGCGCCCCGAACCGCCAGCCCAACCCAGCCACGAATAGAACACCAACAGCCCCATCATGCCGAACCAGAACACCGGCACTGAATAGCCAAACAGGCTGATGAGACGCACTACCTGATCGGCCATTCGACCGTGGCGGGTCGCGGCATACACGCCAAGCGGCACCCCTACGCCCGTACCCACGATGATGGCGATGGTCGCTAACTCGATGGTTGCGGGCATCACGCGCCGGATGTCGTCCACGACGGCGTGGCCGGTCAGTAGCGCGTTGCCCAGATCACCATGCAAGAGGTCGCGCACGTAGTACGCGAACTGGACGTACAGCGGGCGATCCAACCCTAGACGGATGAATACCTGCTGGTAGGTGGAATGATCGGCATCGGGTCCGACGATGGCCAGCACCGGATCGAGTGGCATAACCCGCCCGATGAAGAAAGTCAGTACGAGCAGACCGAAAAGCGTGGCCAGCACCGTGGCAAGCCGCTGCCCTGCTGCACGCAAAGTCTGGCCCGATACGTGAATGTGAGAAGCGCTCATGAAGCGAGATCTCCCGCAAAGCCGGCGCGAACATCAGCCGCGCCGGTATTGGAACGAGGCACCGATTGATCAGCGCTGCTTGAAGACGTCACGCAGATGCGTGGTGGCCGAGGGATGGCCCGCGTAGTTGCGGATGTCCTTGCGGATGACGACCGTGTCGACCATCTGAGAGACCGGCTGAATGGCGCCGACTTCGCTGTCATAGACGCGCTGGATCTCCTGGTACATCTCTTTCTGCTTGACCTCGTTCTTTTCGATGAGTGCCCCATCGATGAGCTCGTTCAGCTTCGGGCTATAGAACGAAGTGCGCCAGCCCTGGAAGTTGGTGAGCTTGGCCGCATCAGAGTTATCCGGGTTGTAGATCAAGGCGCGCAGGCTCGAATGCGGATGCGGCTCCGCTCCGCCACCGCCGCGGCCGACGACGATCTCGAAACTGCGATCGCGCATCGCACCGTAGATCTGGTTGCCGGTGCCGGAGATCACGCTGGCTTCTATGCCGGCCTTGGCGAGCGTGGCCTGCAACGACGTTGCGATGTTGATGAACGGCGGATCGGAAAGCACACGGATGGTGGTCTTGAATCCATTCGGATAGCCGGCCGCGGCAAGCAGCTTCTTCGCGGCGTCCACATCCAGCTTGTAGCCCGGCTCGGGCAGTGTTGCCGGCAGACCGAGCGAGATTGGGCGCTGATGCAGCACACCGTAGTTGGGCATGACGGTATCGTTGATGCCCTTGTAGTCGATCAAGTTGCGCAGGGCCAGTCGCACGCTCTTGTTGGCGAAGCGCGGGTCTTTCATGCTCACCGCCACGTAATACAAGGTCCCGCGCTGGACTGATTCGATCTTGACGTTGGCGTCGCGCTTCATAGCTTCGACGTCCGGCACCGACATGCCGGCAGCGATGTCGATGTCGCCGCGACCGATCATCAGCCGCAGCGCCTGCGACTCAGTCATGTGGCGCCAGATGACGCGGCGCAGCTTGGGCGCACCACGCCAGTACCCGTCGAAGCGCGTCGCGATCAGCGCATCCTTGGCGCGCCAGTCATTGAGAACGAACGGACCGGAGCCGGCGGCGTGCGTAGTCAGCCACGCATTGCCCAGATCGCCGTTCTTCTCGTTTTCCATGACCTTCTTGCGATCGAGCACGTTGGCGCTAACCGAAGTGGCCAGCGAATAGACCACCATTTTGGGGTCAGTGGGCTGCGGGAATTCGATGACGAGGGTGGTCGGGTCGGTTGCACGGATCAGCTTGTCGACGTTCTGTGCAGTGAAGCCGTACGACTTCCATGCACTCGCCAATGCCATATTCAGCTTGAGTACGCGTTGCAGCGACCACGCGGCATCGTCGGCAGTCAGCGGGTTGCCAGACTGGAACTTGACGCCCTTGCGAACCTTGAACGTCAGCGTTTTGTTGTCATCGCTCACCGCCCAACTCTCGGCCAGAGCTGGCAAGACCTTCGACGGGTTCTTTGGATCGAGTTCGACCAGCGCGTCATACAAGTTGGCGTCGATTTCGACCACATCGTTGCCAGTGGCGGCAGCGGGATCTAGCGATAGCAGGTTATTCATGCTCATGCCGATGATGAGCTGGTCAGCGGGTGTTGCGGCCTGGGCCGGCGCCAGCGGCACGGCGGCCAGCGCGGCGGCCACGGCGCACGCGGACAAGAGCTTGGCGAATCTCACGGTGTGTCTCCTCCAGATTGAATGCTTGGCGCCTGTTCCGACGCCATCGACATGCGATATCAGTAGCGCGAGGTGGTATGGGCTTCGATGTACTCGAAATTTATGTCCTCGCCGAGGCCGGGGCGGGTCGGCAGATGCACGAATCCCTCTTCGTCCATGGGGTCGACAAGGCTGTTGAGATAGGCAGGCGGAACGTCGTAGTCGAGGAACGGGTGCAGCAACCCACGCTCGTACCAGCGGCAATTCTTGATGGCCGCCGTCACCGCGAGGTTGGCCGCGCCGTTGCCGTGCACTTCACAATCCATGCCGAACGACTCGGCCAGATGCGCGGCCTTCAGACATGGCCCGATGCCTCCTACGCCCGGCACGCCGGCACGCAGAATGTCGCAAGCCTTGGCCGTCACCCAATCGGCTCGTGAGAAATGCTTGCCCGCCAAGGATTCAGGTCCGATGACCGGAATGTCGAGTTGCTCGGATAGCCAGGCGTATGACGCTGTGCTTTGCTCGTTCATTGGCTCCTCAAACCAGGCAAAGTCGAGCTTCTGCAATTCGCGCCCGATATACAGCGCGTCAGTGCGGCTATACCAGTGATAGCCATCGAGCATCAGCGCAATGTCGGGCCCAACGGCCTCGCGCACGGCGGCGCAGGCCTTCACGTCCATGCGGGGATCGGGCGCAAAGGAAACGGGCGGCATCCACGTATGCAGCTTGATCGCCTTGTAGCCGCGCTTGACGAGTTTCTCGCCGAAGCGGCCATAGTCCTCGGGCGTCTTCAAGCCGCCTTCGAGTTCATCACCGCACATCGTGCTGCCGTAGGCCGGCACCTTCTCGCGGTACGAGCCAATGAGTTTGTGGACCGGCAAACCCAGCTTGCGGCCAGCCAGATCCCACAAGGCGGATTCGAAAGCGCCAAGCGCCCGATCAGTCAATTGCCCTTGGCTACCTCGCTGCCAATGCTCGAGTTCTTGCCACAGCCGTTCGCGGTCGAACGGGTCCTGACCGATGAGCACCTTGCGGGCAAAAGCATTCAGAACATGCGCCCGAATGATCTCCGGCAGCGCGAAAGCGTGCCCCTGTGTCCCGTCGTCTGCGGTGATCGTGACCATACCCATGCTGGCCTGAATTTCTGGGCCTGGGTGCGCATGCCCGGCCGAATCCACCGAGCGCTTGGCCGGATACGTAAATACTCTGCCTTCTACTTTTTCGATCTTCATACCACCCCCATGTCGTATGTCATCATACAAGTTGATCGAACTTTAGAAGCGGCAAACGAACGCGTCAACGGGATTTTGACTGGGGTATACGCTCACCATTACTGCACATCAAATGGAAAACGGGAAATGACCACATTCCTACAACGTGGATCATAAATAAACACGTCACACAAGCAACAACCAGAAATGGATTGCCTGTCATACAAGCAGCGCTACAATAGGGCAACAATCTGGATATTTGAATCGACACCATCATGCAGACATTGCGCCGCCGCGAAACCCTCTCCGACCAGGTCGTGAAATCGCTCACCGAGCGCATCGCATCCGGGCAGTACAAGCTCGGCCAGCGCCTGCCCAGCGAGCAGGAACTGATCGACGAATTCAACGTCAGCCGCACGGTGGTGCGCGAAGCCATCGCCAACCTGCGCGCTGGCGGCTGGCTCACGACCATGCAAGGCGTTGGCGCTTTCGTGATGAAGCAGGATGAAGTCGCAGCGTTCACCATCGACGCGGGGGCCTTGTCGCTGGTGAAAGAGATGGTTTCGGCGCTGGAGCTGCGCATCGCGCTGGAGTCCGAAGCCGCCGTGCTCGCCGCACAGCGCCGCACCGACGCCCAACTGAGCGCCATGCATACAGCGCTGCGAGCGTTCGGCGACGCCGTGGCGAAAGGAGAAGACGCGGTGCAGGCCGACATTGACTTCCACCGCTCGATCGCGGAAGCGTCGGGCAACGATCACTTCCTGAAACTCTTCAACTACCTCGGCGAACTGCTCATCCCACGCGCCAAGTTGCAGGCCGCGCGCATCCAGCACCCCTCGCGCGAATACCTCGATCGCATCCAGCGCGAGCACGAACAGATCTACTACGCCATCGAACAGCGCGACTCCGAAGCGGCCCGCGCCGCGCTGCGCATGCACCTGTCACGCAGCAAGCAGCGGCTGGAACAGAGCCTGTCGCAGATGTCGTCGCAGGGCTAGAAATCGATCAGCACCGACGAGGCGCTACGGCGTGCCTCGCCATGAAAGACGGCTTCGATGTTGTTACCATCCGGGTCGAGCACGAAAGCGGCGTAGTAGCCCGGATGATACGGACGTTCGCCCGGCGCGCCGTTGTCGCGCCCGCCATGGGCCAGCGCAGCGCGGTGGAAAGCGTCGACCATACCTTTGTCATTGGCCTGGAAAGCGAGATGGCAACGACCGGTCAATTCACCGTGCGCAGCGGGGCTATCGGCCGACGAGATGAACAGTTCATCCGCCCAGAAAAAGCCCGGCCCCGTTCCGCCCATGGGGATTCCGAGCGCATCGAATACCGCCTGATAAAAGCGCTGGCTCGCCGCGACATCGCGCACGACGAGCTGGATGTGGTCGATGAGGCGGCCACGGTGGAGTTGTTGGGTTTCCATGATGCGCGCTCCGTGTTGTTGGGGATTCTGACCACCATAGCAGCGTCGTCCTTGCTGAGCCAATGCGAAGGGATCGGAGGCCGTTTCGCGGGTGGTCTGTGCCAGGTCGCTGCCTGGCGGTGTGCACGTTGCGGGTGCCCATCACGACGTGCCGCGCAAACGAAAAAGAGCGCACCAAGGTGCGCTCTCTGGTCATGCGAACAGCAAAGTCTGAAAACCTAAGCCATCCCCCGCATACCAAACGACGCATCCCGCACCTGCGCCATCGCAGGCACGCGCAATGGGACCGCCCCTTCCGCCTGCACCCGCGCGGGCGTCGGCGCCGGTACCAAGGTGTCGGCCACGCTGGCACGCAGATGAAGCTGGTTGAGAAAGTACGGTTCGTTCAGGACACGCATGCGCGCTGGGGCGGGCATCGCTTCCAGCGTCTGTCCCAGCGGCAGGGCGCGGACATAGTGACGACGCGCCCGACCACGCATGCCGCGTGATGTGTCGCGACGGCCCAGCGCGTTGCGCACGACGCCGAGCAACCACGCATTGCCGACGACGTCGCGCCACCCGGGCGATGCCGGTACAGCGGCGGCGTGCGCTTCGGCTTGCTGGATCACGGCCGGCACGAAGACCTCTTCCGGAATCAACAGCGTACGTGCCCGACGCAGATCGCGACCGAGACCGACACGACTGGTCAGCACGGTGAGCGGCACCGACAAGGCGATGGGCAACACCACCGGCAACAGCCACACGGCGGAAACCGCGTCGAGGAAGAGAGCCGTCACGGTCAGCGCGCCGGCGATCACCGACATCGTGCCGAAGTGGCCGATGGCGTCGCGCCACAGCAAGGCGCTCGCCTCACGCGGCGGCGACTTCCATTCGATGCGCAGGCCGGTCAACGCGGCGATCACGAACAGGGTGTGGCCGACCATGCGGATCGGCGCCTGGAAGGCCGACATCAGCGCTTCGAGCACGGTGCTGCGCACCAGCCCGAGGATACCGCCGTATTGCGCTTGTTCGCCTTTGACGACCACGGCCAGCGCGCCGAGCACGCGCGGCGCCATGAGGACCGACATGACGGCGCACCACAGCCAGAACAGTGCGTTGACGGCCGAGTAGGCGGCGGTCTCTTCCGGGATCATCCACGCCGCCGCGCCCATCACGAGGAACAGCATCCACAGCGGCGCCGAACCGTACGCCAGGGCGCCGGTGAGCAGCATGGCGCGATGCACGGCATGCAGACCGGGCTCGGTAATGAGCTGTGCGTTCTGCAGGTTGCCCTGGCACCACCGGCGGTCGCGCTGCAGTTCGGCGGCCAGGTGCGGCGGTTGTTGTTCGTAGCTGCCCGGCAGGTCGTGCGCGACCCACACGTGGAATCCGGCACGGCGCATGAGTGCGGCTTCGACGAAGTCGTGCGACATGATGTCGCGGCCGTTGACCGGCGCGAGCGCGCAGAACTGCATGAAGGGCGCAACGCGGATGATGGCGTTGTGGCCCCAGTAGTGCGATTCGCCAAGCTGCCAGTACTGCATGCCGGCGGTGAACACGCCACCCGTCACGCGCGCCGAGAACTGCTGGGCGCGCGCGTGCAGCGTGTCGTGCCCACAGGCCTGCGGGGCGGTCTGGATGATGCCGGCGCGCGGGTTGCCTTCCATCATCTGCACCATCGACACCAGGCAGTCGCCGCTCATCACGCTGTCGGCGTCGAGCACGATCATGTAGCGGTAGTCGCTGCCCCAGCGGCGGCAGAAGTCGGCAACGTTGCCGGCCTTGCGCTTGGTGCGATGCAGGCGCCAGCGGTAGTAAATGCGCGCGCCCTGCTCGCCCATCGCCTCGCGCAGTTGCGCCCACGCGGCGAGTTCGGCCGTGCGGATGTCGGCGTCGTTGCTGTCGGACAGGACGTAGAAGTCGTACAGGTCCTGCTTGCCGGTGGCCACCAGCGATTCGCAGGTCGCCCGCAGGCCGGCAAACACAGTCGCTACGTGCTCATTGCAGATTGGCATGATGATCGCCGTGCGCGAGGACTTGGCGATCCCCTGGTTCGCGTAGTCCTTGTAACGCAGCGCGTGGCGGTCACCGAAGATGAGGACGAAGAAACCCATCACGGCCGTCCAGAAGCCAGCGCCGATCCACGCGAACAACAACGCGAACAGGCTGATGCGGGCCCATTGGAGCACGTCGCCATCCATCGGCTGCAGCACCTCTTCGAAGACGTAGGTGGCGAGCGCGCTGGATAGCACGATCAACAGCAGCAGGACGCGGCGGCGCACACGCGCAGCGGCTTCCCACGGCAGGGGTTCTTCGGCCGCGGCGGCCACGGTGGCCTGGCGTGGAATGAATCGGCCGACGACTCCCATCCACAGCCCGCGCCAGAAGCCCGCCCAGGGGCGCGCAAGCATGCTGCTGCGATGGATCGGCGGCGCGCTGGCTCCGTCGTGCATGCCCGGCTCGCCATGTGACTGGCGAACGCTGGCACGATCGAGGGTCGCGCTCAGTTCGGGGGAAGTATGTTGCTCCATGTTTCTGTCAGTACGTTAGTGCCTTGTTGCAGGAAGGCGCGTAGCTCGACTGGCTGCGTCGGATCCTGGCGCTTGAAGCGCACGGTAAGGCGCCACCCCCCGGTGGCGTCATTGCGGAACAGATTGGTTTCGGTGAGCGAACCGTTGACCGGCTGACTCACCACGGCCTGCACCGGCGCGTTGAACGGCAACGCGCGCAGCGACGGGCCGTCGAAGTCGACGACGTATTTGAATTCGTCCTTGTCCAGCGCGGCGAAGCCCCTGCCCTTGCGCGTCTGCACCACCCAGGCGCCGGGACGCGCGTCACGCGCGCCCTGCCAGTGCAGGCGATACGACAAGTCGAGCGGCTGCCCGACGGCGGGCGCCTTGGCCGGCACCCAATAGGCAACGACGTTGTCGTTGGTCTCGTCGGGCGTATTCAGTTGCACGAGTTCCACTCGCCCGGGCCCCCAGTCGCCGACGGGCTCCACCCACGCACTAGGGCGCAACTCGTAGCGCGCTTCGAGGTCCTCGTAGCTGGAGAACGCGCGGTCGCGCTGCATGAGCCCGAAGCCGCGCACCTGCTTCATCGAGAACGACGTGGTGAGCGTCTGCGCCGGGTTGCTCAGCGGACGCCAGATCCACTCGCCGTCGCCGGTATGGATCGACAGACCGTCCGAGTCGTGCACCTCGGGACGGAAGTCGCCGATCTGCGGTTGGTTTTCGCCAAACAGGAACATGCTGGTCAGCGGCGCGATGCCCAGCGTCGATACGCCGGCGCGCATGAACAGGCGCACGCGCACGTCCATCACGGTTTCGTCGCCCGGATGGAATTCAAAACGGTAGGCACCGGTGACCCGCTTGGAATCGAGCAAGGCATACACGACCAGCGAATTGGCCGCCGGCATCGGGCGCTCGATCCAGAATTCGGTGAAGCGCGGGAATTCCTCGCCCGCACCGCCCACGGTATCGATGGCCAGCCCGCGAGCGGAAAGCCCGTAGCGCTCGCCGCGGCCCAGCGCGCGGAAATAGCTCGCGCCGAGGAACACGGCCAGTTCGTCCTTATATTCCGGCTTGTTCAGCGGGTAGTGGATGCGAAAGCCCGCAAAGCCCACGTCGCCCCAGCGGCGCGGCGTGAGTTTGTTCTTGCCGTAGTCGAATGACTGCCCGTCAAAGGGAATCTCGCGCACGCCGCCGGCGCCGATCTCGTTGATGCGCACCGGATCGGTGAAATACCCCCCCAGGTGAAAAAACATCAGCTCGAACGGCAGACGCTCGCGCAGCCAGATCGAACGATCGGGGCGATAACGGATGTCGCGATACTGGTCGTAAGTGAGGTTTTTCAGCTCCGCCGGGATCCTCCCGGCCGATGACTTGTACGGCGATGCGGCGAGCTTGCGCGCCATGGCGGCAACTTCGTCGAAGCCGAAACTGGCGGCCTGGGCGGACGCGGATACAAAGGCACCGGCGAGCAAGGCGAACGCGGCAATGCGCGCACCCAATGCACGGGTGAAACGGCTGGAGGCTGGCACGAAGGGAGCGGCGGCAGTCGTCACGAGTGGGGTTCCATTGCGCCAGATCGCCGGCCCCGCCTGATGGGGGCGCGCACGCAGCGCACGAAAAACAAATATAAGAATGGGCACTGAAGCCTGGAATGCGAGCCGATAGCTCGAATGGGTAGGAGCAGTCCTACAGAAACAATCGTCCGCGAACCGACAATCGATTTATTCATTGATAATTCAATGCCTTAAAGCCTGATCGATGCCTGATTTGGAATCAGATATCTCTGTAGGTATTTTCTGTCGCGTCGCAGCACTTTACGGCTGCACCTCAGTGGTTGCTGAAAGCAATTGTTTCTATGGATTGCCAATTGCAACACCTCGCCGACATGACTTCACACTGAAGCAGTCCGCATGCCAGAGCGCTGCCACGCTTGCCATGCGGCGCGGCTCGTCCATCCGCCGACATGGGTTTTGGCGCCACCACCCGCTACACTTGCGCCTTTGTGCCTGACCGGTGGCATCTCCGCCGCCCTGCCCCGATGCGTTTCTATCCTCGTGCGCTCCCCGACGAACTGCCGGGCGACCATCTCATCCGCAAGACCCGTCGTAGCCTGCTCTACGCCCTTCTGTGCCTGCTCATCTCCGCCCCCGTCTACATCTGGATGGGCCGCATCTGGTGGCAGATCGCGCAACTCGGGGGCTTCATGTTCGTCGGCGCGTCGATGCTGTTCGGGCTCGGCATGGTGATCGGCCCGCTGGGAGGCTTGTTCTTCGGGCTGGTGGCGTTGTTCATGCGCGTGGAATCGCGCTTTGCGCCGCGCGCAACACCGCTGGCGCGCGCAGACAGCGTGGCCGTGCCCCTGGGCTGGCTGGCCACGTTGCTGCCGGCACTGGCAGCGTGCTACCCGCCGATCAAGGCGCTGATCGATGGCAGCATCCGTTACAAATTCCCGGCCGGGCAGGTCGCGCGCAGCGTCGATCCGCTCGGCTACTGGCAGGGCGTGGCCTTCTGGTTCATGGGCGCTGCCGCATTGGCCGTGCTGGCCGGGGTGTATTGGCGTTCGCGCTATCGCAAGCTGAAAGCGGTGGCATGAGCCGTCCACGCACCGCGGCACTGGTCGCGGCGATCGCGCGTCATGCCACACCGATCCTGGTCGCCCAGCTCGCCTCGATGAGCACGGCGCTGGTCGATACAGTCATCGCCGGCCACGTCGGCACGCTCGACCTGGCTGCCGTCGGCATCGGCAGCGGGGTGTATATCTCGGTGGCGCTGGCATTCGCCGGCATTGTGCAAGGCGTCACGCCGATCGCCGCTCAACACTACGGCGCCAAGCGTTTCGACGCCCTGCCCGGCTGCTTTCAGCAGAGCATCTGGCTGGCGCTGCTCTTGGGCGCCGTCGGCATCCTGGCGCTCGCCTTCCCAGGCTGGATCCTGCATCTGTCGGATATGTCGCCGGAGGTCGAAGCGCGCACGCGCGCCTACCTCGCCGTGCTGGCGTGGAGCCTGCCGGGCACGCTCATCTACCGCGCCTGCGGCGGCATGCTCAATGCATTGGGTAAGCCGCGCATGCTGATGTTCTTTGGACTGGCGACGGCGCTACTGCATGTCGTGCTGGCGCCGACGCTGGCGTTCGGGTGGAGCGGATTGCACCCGCTCGGCGTGGTGGGCTGCGCGCTATCGATGCTGATCGATAGCGTGATCATGGCCGTGCTGTCGCTGCTGTATCTGGCGCGCTCTTCGGCCAGCCGCCGCTATCAGCTTCTGGCCGGATGGCAGGCGCCGGATACGCGCGGCCAGATGGAACTGCTCAAGCTCGGCCTGCCGATCGGCATGTCCACCTTCGTCGAGATCACCAGCTTCGCGCTCATTGCCCTGGCCGTGTCGCCGCTCGGCCCGATTGCCGTCGCGGGCCATCGCATCGCGGGCAATTTCGCAGGGGTTTGCTACATGCTGCCGCTGTCGATTTCGATCGCCACACTGTCGTTGGTCGGACAGGCGGCTGGCGCGGCCGATGCGGCGCGCGTCCGCAAGACGGTGCGCGCCGGGCTGATCCTCGGCATTGCCTGCTCGGTGGCCATCGGCTTGTTGCTATGGATTTTCGACCGGCCGGTCATCGCGCTGTTTACGCCCGACCCTGCCGTACAGGGCGCGGCGCTGGCGCTCATCGGCCTGATCGCTTCGTATCAGTTGTTCGACGCGGTGCAGACAGTCGGCGCGCAGGCACTGCGCGGGCTGAAGATCAGCGCTCGGCCGATGGCGATCCACATCTTCTGCTTCTGGGGCATCGGACTCGCAGGTGGGTGGTGGCTGTGCTATCGCGGCGTGAATGCGCTTGGCATCGATGCGCTCGGCCTGCCCGGCTTCTGGTGGTCGGCGACGTTGGCCACGGTGATGGCCAGCGTGCTTTTCGGCGCACTGCTACGGTACGCCGTCAAACGCTTGGGCACACTGCTCGGCGACGCGCCAGCAGCGGCCTGAGTCCGATCACGCTGGCTGGCGCCCGACCAGCCAGCGGTGCACGACCCAGGCACCGATGCCGCTCAAGGCCATCATCGTGGCAAGCGGACGGGCCGTGCCGTCGAGCCATCCATCCATGATCGCGCCGACGATGGCCGCCAGCACGAATTGCAGCGAGCCCATCAGCGCACTGGCCAACCCGGCACGCTGGCCGTGGTGCGCGAGCGCGCCGGCCGCCGCATTGGGGTTGATGAAGCCCAGGCTCATCATGTAGACGAACAAGCAGGGCAGCACCAGCCAGATCGGTGCGAAGCCCAGCCACGCACACACCAGCAACACGATGCTGGCCGCCAGCGGCAGCACCAGCGAGCGGCGCAGGATGTCGTCCAGTTTGCCGCCGCGGCGCAACAGCCGCGCGTTGATCTGCCCCGCCCCGATCAAGCCGAACGCGTTGGCGCCGAACACCCAGCCGTAATGCGTCGGCTCGATGCCGTACTGCTCCATCAACAACTTCGGCGAGCCGGCGATATAGGCGAACATGCCCGTCGAGGCCACCACCGTCGTCAGCGTGTAGCCCATGAAATGTGCGTCGCGGAACAGGCTGCCGTAGGTGCGCAGCACGCGGCCAAGGTGCAGCGGCTCGGCGTGGGCGAAGTTGCGGCTCTCGGTCAGCGACACGTGCACCCACACCAGGCACATGAAGGCGAACGCCATCTGCACGTAGAAGATCGCCTGCCAGCCCGCCACGCCGAGAATCCAGCCGCCGAACATGGGCGCCAGAATCGGCGCCAGGCCCATTACCAGCATGAGCATCGAAAACGCCTGCGCCGCTGCGCGCGGATCGCACCGGTCGCGCACGATGGCGCGGCAGATCACCATGCCCGCGCACCCGCCCAGCGCCTGCACGAAGCGCAGCACCATGAGCGACTCGATGCTGGTGACATGGGCGCACAGGAACGAGGCGACGATGTACAGCATCAACCCGAAGTAGATCGGCGGGCGACGGCCGATGCGGTCGCTGACCGGGCCGTACACGAGCTGCCCGATGGCCAGCCCGACGAAGAAGCTCGCCAGCGTGAGCGGCGCGCCGGTGCCCAGATCGGCCTCCAGCGCAGGGAAGCTGGGCAGGTACATGTCGACCGACATCGGGCCGATGGCCGTCAGCGTGCCGAGCAGGATCAACCAGGAGGGAAAGCGTCGGGAAAGGTCGTTCATGCGACGTAGTCTGTTCTTGTATGAGTGGGGCGCAAAAAACGAAATCCGCCCGCACCACCGGCGGCAGGCCAGCGGTGCGGGCGGAAGGTGCAGTAACCGTCGCGACGCGATCAGATGACTTCGGCGATCTCGTCGAACTCGAATCGCGACGCGCGCGGGTACACCTTGGTGTCGTCACCGACACCAATATTGCATAGGAAGTTCACCTTGTAGCGACCATCCGGGAAGAACGCCTCGTTGACCTTGGCGGGATCGAAGCCCGACATGGCGCCGACCGACAGTCCCAGCGAACGGGCGGCCATCATCAGGTAGGCGCCCTGCAGCGAGCTGTTGCGGAAGGCGGTGGACTCGGCCAGCGCAGCGTTGCTCTCGAACATCGGACGCGCATCGTAGGCGGTGAAGTGACGCGGCAGGTGTTCGAAAAAGCGCGTGTCGTAGGCCACGATGACCGTCATCGGCGCGGCCAGCGTCTTTTCGACGTTACCCGGCAAGAGTGCCGGCAGCAGGCGCTGCTTGCCTTCGTCGGAGGTGATGAATACGAAGCGGCCCGGCTGGCCGTTCATGGAGGTCGGCCCCCACTTGATCAGCTCGTACAGGCGTTCGGCCGTGTCGGCGGGCAAGGGAGCGGAATTGAAACCGTTGTAAGTGCGTGCGGTGCGGAACAGTTGATCGAGCGAACGATCGTCGAGCGCCTGGCTCATGACATTTCCTTCTATTGCTTAACACTAGGGAGCGAACGATTGTCGCATTTTCCGGCCGGCAATCGTCCGCATCTGATCATTGATTACACATTCGACGGCGGCGATACCGCCCCGCGACGCTCAGTACGCCAGCGTGAAGCGCTGTTGAACGTGTTGCGGCAGTTCCAGTTCATTGACGATGGCCACCGCCAGGTCGGCCGTCGAAATGCGGCCCGGGCCGCCGGCCGGATCGGCCATGAAATCGTCGCCGCCGAGACGGAACGTACCGGTGCGCTCGCCCGGCTGCAGCAGCGTGGCGGGCGAAACGAAGGTCCACTGGAGCTGCTTTTCGTCGCGCAGGCTGTTGAGCGCATCACGCGCGCCTTCGGCCCCTTCGCGCCATTCGGCCGGGAACTGCGGGGTATCGAGCGCCTGCACGCCGGGCGCGACATACAGGCTGCCGGCGCCGCCGACTTCGATGAAGCGCGACACGCCCGCCTGCTTGAGACCGGCGACGATGGCGTTGTGCCCCTTCATGAACAAGGCACGAATATCCGGCTTGCCCCAGCCCGGATTGAAAGCGCTGACCACTGCGTCCTGCCCCGCTACGCCGCGCGCCACTTGGTCCGCGTCGTAGGCATCGGTCTGGACGAACTCGAGGTTGGCGTGCCGGGGCAGCTTGTCCGCGCTGCGACCGAGGACCGTGACCTGATGGTCGCGCGAGAGCAGTTCTTGCAGGACGGCCGAACCGACGAAACCCGTGGCACCGATGAGGGCGATTTTCATGATTGACTCCAGTTGATATGGCGTTGTGTTCAGTAGGTGATGTGAATGATCGACGATTCGATTGGATAGATAAACGAGTCGATTCATAATTCATTGTTATCGATTACACGACAATGACCATGGATCTCAATCGCCTGCGCATGTTCGTCGCCGTAGCAGAAACAGGCAGCTTTACCGCCGCAGCGCAGCGGCTATCCACGACCAAGGCCATGGTCAGCCAGCAGGTCAAACGGTTGGAAACCGAACTCGGCGTCACGTTGCTGTCGCGCACGACGCGCCGCGTAGTGCCCACCGAGGCCGGCGCCGATCTGCTGACCGAATGCGCACCGCTGTTGAGGCAGGCGGAAGAGGCTCTCGCCCGCGCAGCCCGCACGCGCCACGAACTGCGCGGCACACTGCGCCTGACCGCCCCCGTGGATTTCGCGACGACGGTGGTGGCGCCCGCCGTGGCAGCTTTCTCGCGGGCGCATCCCCAGATGCAGATAGAGTTGATCGCCACCGATGAAGTCGTCGATCTCGTGGCCGGCGGCATCGACGTGGCGCTGCGCATGGGGTGGCTGAAGGATTCATCGCTGCGGGCGACACGGCTGGGGGAATTCCAGCAATGGGTGGTCTGCTCGCCCACGTATCTGGCCGAGACCGGCCCGATCCTGCAACCGGAAGACCTCGCGCAACGCCGCTGGATCGCCCTGAGCCTGCTGCGCAGCCCGCTGTCATGGCGCTTCGAGGGTCCCCACCGCACCGTCGAGGTGCGCATGCGTGCGCCGCTGCGCACCGACTCGCCGCAGGCGCTGGCTGCGCTCGCGCGTGGCGGCGCGGGCGTGTCGGCAGTGGCCGACATCGCGGCGCGCGAGGACGTCGCCGCTGGCCGACTGGTCCGGCTATTGCCCGAATGGACGCTGCCGGCCGGCGGCATACACGCGGTATATCCACCCGGACGGCATACCCCGGAAAAAACTCACGCATTCATCGAGCTGTTCCGCCAACATCTCGAAAATGCTGCAAGATAGCGGGGCATCGGTCTCGTCCACCGAGCGATACACAAAGCCTGGGCTGACAACACGACGGGCGATTGCAGCAAGAACATCCAGACGTATGCCGCACATGCATCAGGCATGCCGGCAAAGCGAGGTTTCCGGATTGGCGAAGTGAGTCTTCGCGACGGATCGCGAAGGCATCCCCGAAAATGAGAGGCGGCCGGCGGCGTCCGTCGCTGCCGCGGGAGCTCGAGATGGCTTTTGCACTGAAGCGCATGCGCCGGTACCGGCTGCGCGTCTACATTGCGGCACTGTTCCTCTGCCTGCTGATCGGCTTTGCAACGATACTCGTCGCCAAGCAATACCAGCAGACGCGCGAGATGCTGCTGTCGGCATCCGCCACCCTCTTCGAACACATCACCGAGCGTATCCGCACCGACATCGCCGCGGCCTACCGGCCTGCTGTGGGCGCAGCGCGTCTCCTTGCGCAGGCCGGCAGCGCCGACCTGTCGACCTTGCCCGCGCGGCTGCAACAACTGCCGCTGATGGCGCAGTCGCTGCTCAACGGGCCGAGCATTTCGGCGATCTACATCGGCTACGACTCGGGGGACTTCTTCCTGCTGCGGCGCCTGCAGCCCGACAGCGCGCTGGCGCAATCCTTCGATGCGCCAAAGGACAGCGCTTTCCTGATCCAGAGCCGCGCGATGGAAAACGGCGAGATGACGGGGCGCTTCCTGTTTTTCGACGCCAACCTCGGGCTGCTGGCCGATCGGCATCGTGCCGACTACCTCTACGACCCGCGCACGCGACCGTGGTACCAGGAGGCGCATCAGCGCAGCGGCCTCTTCGTCACGGCACCCTACCTGTTCTTCACCACGCGCGAGATCGGCGCGACCTTCGCGCAGCGCTCGCAGAACGGCCGCGCCGTCGCGGCGGTGGATGTCACGCTGGCGACGCTGTCAGAGACACTCCTCAGGCTGAAGCCCACGGAAAATTCGCTGGTCTTCGTCTTCAACGAAAAAGGCGAAGTCCTGTCGACGTCCAATCGCGACGCCGAGGTCACCGTCGACGCCAATGGCGTGCCCCACCTGCCGCGCGCCAGCACCATGGTCAATCCGCTGGTCGGGTTGCTCGCCCTGGACCCGGCGCAGCGCGACGGGCGTCCGCGCGCGCTCCACACCGAAGGCGACGACTGGCAGACGACCGTCTCGCGCCTGACCGAAGAAGGCGAGCCGATCTATCTCGCCATTGCGGCCCCGATGAGCGAATTGCTCTCGGACGCGGACGCCATCCGCGACCGCGGCCTGATTGCCGCACTGATCGCCGTGGTGATTGCCGTGTTGATGACATGGTGGCTCTCCAAACTTGCCTCGCACCCCTTGCACCTGCTCACCGCCGAAGCCGAACACGTGCGCGCATTGAAGTTCGACGAGCGCCCGTCGGTGAAGAGTTCGATCCTCGAAATCGACGACCTCGCGCAGTCGATGGCGGGCATGAAGACCACCATCCGCAAGTTTCTCAACGTCGGGCAGGCGCTGGCCTCGGAACGCGACCTGAACAAGTTGCTCGACCTGGTATTGAACGAAGCCAGCCAGCTCACCCACGCCAGCGGCGGCGTGATCTACCTGCTCGAACCGGACAAGAGCCTGCTGCCGATCGTTGCCCGCGTCGGCGAAACACTCATCATGTCGCCGGCCACGCCGATCTTCCCCGATTTCGATTCGGGTCACCCTGCCGTGCGCGCGGTCCGCTCCGGCAGCCTGCACATTCCGGCGGCCGAAGCGAGCGCCCAATCGTGGTATCCCAATCTGCCGACGGATCGGGAACAGGCGCTGGTGTCGGTGCCGCTGCGCACGCGCGGAGGCGAAGCCCTGGGCGTGCTGATCATGAGCTACGACGAAGCGGTATTCCGCCACACGTCGCCGCAGGACGTGATTTCCCTGCTCGAAGCGGTGGCGTCGTTCGCCGCGGTCAGCATCGAAGCGCAGCGCATGCTGCAAGAACAGAAAGACTTGCTGGAGTCGTTCATCCAACTGGTTGCCGGCGCCATCGACGCCAAGAATCCCTACACGGCCGGCCACTGCCAGCGCGTGCCCGAACTGGCCAAGATGCTGGCGCATGCCGCCGACGATGCCACCACTGGCGTGTTCAAGGATTACCGCCTGAGCGCCGAGCAGTGGGAGGAGTTGCACATCGCCGCGTGGCTGCACGATTGCGGCAAGGTGACCACGCCGGAATTCGTCGTCGACAAGGCGACCAAGCTGGAAACGCTCTACGACCGCATTCATGAGGTACGCATGCGCTTCGAGGTGCTCAAGCGCGAAGCCGAAGTGGCCTGCTGGCGCGATATCGCCAACGGCGCCGAGCGCACGACGCGCCTGCGAGAGCTGCAGGAATCGTGGGCCGAACTGGATGAGGAATTCGCCTTCGTGGCGCGCAGCAATCACGGCGGCGAATTCATGGCACCGAACGACGTCGAGCGGTTACGCAGTATCGGTCGCCGCATGTGGACGCGCACGCTGGACGATCGCCTGGGCCTGTCGCACGACGAACTCGCCCGCAAGCTCGCCTCGGACCACCACCCCGTACCGACGCTCGAACCGCTGCTGGCCGATCGGCCCGAGCACATCATTGCGCGCCCGCGCCGCGAACGCATCGCCTCCGACAACCCGTGGGGCATCCGCATGGCGGTCCCCGAGAATCTCTACAACCGTGGCGAGCTCTACAACCTGTCCACGCCGCGCGGCACACTCACGCCGGAAGAGCGTTACAAGATCAACGAGCACATCGTCGAAACCATCCGCATGCTCACGCGCCTGCCATGGCCCAAGCATCTATCGCGCGTGGTCGACATCGCCGGCAGCCATCACGAGAAACTCGACGGCACAGGCTACCCTCGCCGGCTCACCGCGGACCAAATGGGCACGCGCTCTCGCATCATGGCGATCGCCGACATCTTCGAAGCGCTCACCGCCGCCGATCGGCCCTACAAGACCGGCAAGACGCTATCGGAAGCAGTCGAGATCATGGCCCGCATGCGCGACGAGCGGCACATCGACGCCGACCTCTTCACGCTATTCCTCACCTCGGGGGTGTATCTCGAATACGCGCGCCGCTACCTGCCGCAGGAGCAGATCGATCAGGTCGACCTGTCGCGCTACGTCGATCCATCGGAACTGGCCGAAGGGCCGTCGCCGGGCAACTCGCCCTGGGAGCCGTAACGCCAATGAAGCGCGAGGCGGGCTTTGGGGCGCATGTCCGCCGCGCACGGTCGGATCCAGAGCAAGGAACAGAGAATGCGCCACGCTATGCTTCGACGATCTCATCGTGACGACATGACCATGACACGCTTCCGCCAGCTCGCGATCCTGTTGACGACTTCCCTGGCGCTATCGGGCTGCGCCCTCTTCCAGGTTGGCACGCAGCAAGCCAAGCTTTCCGCTCGCTGCGAGATCGGCGGCACGGTCGCGGTGCAACTGGCCGACAAGAAGGCCGGCAATACGCGCGCGCCGCTCATCGTGGCGCTGTATCGGCATGTCGACGGCACACCGCTGGAGCGGGAGAACTGGCAGGTCTATGACTTCTCGGTGCTATCGCGCACCAACCAATGGGGTTTCAGCGCCGTCGCCGGCGATTACGCCGTCGTCGCCGTGCAGGACCTCAACAGCAACCTCAGCTACGACGCGGGCGAACCGGCCTACGTGCCCAATGCCGAGCAAAGTGTGCACTGCGCCGGGCGCGGCGAAGAGATCGTGCAGAACGTCGTCATCAACGGCATACCGGATGTCGGCGAGGCAAGTGTCGACTTCTTCAGCATGCGCATCGGCGAAGACCAGCAGCAGCTCGGGCAGACTTTTGCTGCCGCGCCACTGACGGCTGGCCAGATCACCACGCTGGACGACCCGAATTTTTCGCGCACCATGGCCACCATGGGCCTGTGGCGGCCCTACGACTTCATCCAGCGCGCCCGCATGGGCATTTACTTCCTGCAGGACTACGACCCCAAGAAGATCCCGGTGCTTTTCGTGCACGGCCTGAGCGGCACACCGACGGATTTCCGCAATCTCATCGGCAACCTCGACACCAAACGCTTTCAGCCGTGGGTGGTCTTTTACCCATCCGGCATTCCGCTCGGACTGCTGTCCAGGCGCCTTGCCGAACTGATGCACGAGGTACATCTGCGCTATGGTTTCCCGGAGGCGATGGTCGTCTCGCACAGCATGGGCACGCTGGTCTCACGCGCGATGCTGATGCACCTGCACGCCATCAGCGACGATTTTGTACCGCTGTTCATCACCGTGGCAGGCCCGTGGGATGGCGTGGCATCCGCCGCGCTCGGCGTGCGCGACGCTCCGACGCCGGTATGGTCGTGGATCGACATCGCGCCACGCAGCGACTTCCTCGACAGCCTTTTCTACCGCGACGACGAGGCCCACACGCGGGTCCGCCTTCCTCCCGGCGTGCGACACTATCTGCTGTTTTCGTACCTGCCCAATCAGGGGGGCGACGGCACCATCGCCCTGACCAGCCAGTTGCGCGTCGAAGCGCAGGACGACGCCACCGCACTGGTTGGCGTCGAGGGCAGTCACGTGGGCGTGCTGAGCGACCCACGCACGCTGACGGTCGTGCACAAGCTGCTCGACGACGCGGCAACGGCGTCTGCCGCGCATCCCGAGCGGGTCGCGCAGCAACGGTAGTGCAGACGTCCGCGGCATCGCGCCGCGGACGAACACTGCGTCGCTCAGATCAGCTTGTCCTTGACCTTGTCGAGCGCAGCGGCTGCGCACTGCTCATCCAGATGACCACCGGGCGCGCCGCCGACGCCCACGGCGCCGATCACGTCGTTGCCGCTCTTGATCGGCACACCACCCGCCACCACCAGGAAGCCTTCGATGTTCGGCAGGTACTGGGCCGCAGGCGTCTTCTGCACGTTTTCCAGGATCGTCCCCGTCGGCGTGCGGGTGGACGCGGAGGTGTACGCCTTCGCGCGGCTGGCATCCACGGTGTGCACACCAGCATTGTCAGCGCGCAGCACAGCGCGGACGGTGCCAGCACGATCGACGACGGTCGCCGTCACGGCGTACCCCTTGGCCGTGCAGGCTTCGACGCTGGCGGCAGCGATCTCGCTGGCCAGAGCGAGCGAAATGTTCTTCTCGGTACGGACCTGGGCTTGGGCAGGCAACGTGCTGACAATGCCGACGGCGGCGAGCGTGGCGATGGCGATATGACGCATGAGGGTTCTCCTCTGTGTTGGGTGACGGGGTGCGGTTGCGGGGCAACCGATGGAGGGAATCTTAAGGATCGCCTCGGCGCGCGAACATCGCAGCGATAGCGGAGAGGGGTCCGTACAAATACGGACGGAGTACTGTGGCGCTTCTTGCCTGAGCCGCCACGTTCTCGCGATGGCGTGGCCACAGCGGAGATGTGATCGTGATGTGGCATGGGAAGAACGACTCTTCTTGTTGCGTGGGCTTCCGACTATCGACGGTGGTGATGACTGCCGATGTTCGACGGCCGGGAGTTCGTCCCGGCGGCCGAGTCACTTTATTGTTTTCGAAAAGAAAGTAACCGTCGATCCGACCCCAGCATCGCCGCCCACCTACGGTGGGTCCCCTGCGCTACTCCTCAAGTCAGGCGGCTGCGGAACTCGTCGCTGCGCTCATCAGACAGTCCTCGCCGACGCACTACGCGGGCGACCTGACTTGTCCGCGTTGCTTGGCGGCTCAAATGGGGCCACCCATGGCTCGCACCTCGATGTGCGTGGAGCTAGAGCTCCTTCATGGGGAGAAAGGGCCTTTCACCGCTGCACAAATGGGCCGCAATGGCGGATGACGCTCCGCTCTTCCGCCCAGCAACGCTGCACCCACGCATGGGCACAAGGGCCGCTCGAAACTGTCGGCTCAGCGGTCAGGGTCTTTCGCAAAAGCCCCGCCCGCTATCCCCTCACCCCATCCAGATACAGCCTCACCAACTGCGCCAGGGAATCTACGCCAAGCTTCTCGAACAGGTTCGCCCGATGCGTCTCCACCGTCCGCGGCGACAGATCGAGCCTGCGCGCGATCTGCTTGTTGGAGAGCCCATCGACGATATGCACGAGAACTTCACGCTCACGCTCGGTCAGCCGCGCCAGGCGCTCCTGCGCCGCCCGCGTGACGGCGCCACGTTCGCGACTGGCAATGTGCGTGCGCACCGCTGCCTGCACCGCGTCGATGAGCGCGTCTTCGTCCACCGGCTTGGTGAGGAATTCCATCGCACCGCCTCGAAAGGCGCGCCGGCAGGCGGCCATGTCGCCGTGGCCGGTGAGCATGACAACGGGCAGATCCACGCCCAGCGTGGGCAAGCGTTCGAGCAGTTGCAGGCCGGACTCCCCCGGCATGCGGATATCCAGGATCAGGCAGCCGATGGCGTCGCGATCGAAACTGGCGATGAACGCCTCGGCGTTGGCGGCCGCCTGCACGCGCAAGCCGACCGATGACAGCAGCATCGACAGCGATCCGCGCACACCGTCGTCATCATCCAGCAGGTACACCACCGGCGATTGCTGGTTCATGTGGCGGCTCCCACAGGCAGGCGCAAGGTGAAGGCCGCGCCGGCATCGACGTTGGCGGCACCGAGCGTGCCGCCCGCTTCGTGGATGATGCTCTCGCAGATGGTCAAACCAAGCCCCATGCCCCCCTCCTTGGTCGTGTAGAACGGTTCGAACACGCGCGCCAGCGCTTCGGCATTGAGCCCGCCGCCGGAGTCTCGCACCACCACCACGACCTGCGGGCCGTCGAGCGTGCTGTCGATATGCAGCGCGCGTTGCGGTGCGGGCACGTGCAGCAGCGCGTCGGCCGCGTTGAGCAGGAGATTGACGATGACCTGCTCAAATGCCACCGCACTCCCTGCCACCGTCGGCAGATTCGGCGCCATGTTGCGCACGACGCGGATCTGCCGCTGCCGGAAGGTTTCGCTCATCAGGCTGAGTGCATCGTCGACGACACGATTGAGGTCCACGGCCTCTGCCGCACCGGTATGCGGCGAGATGAACTCGCGCAGGCGCTTGAGTATCGCGCCGGCCCGCCGCGCCTGCTGCACAGCGCCGCTGGCGGCTTCGCGCGCGCGCACGAGATCAGGCGGATCGTCTTCGAGCCAGCGCACGCTGGCCTGCGTGTTGGCGAGCACGGCCGTGAGCGGCTGGTTCAGTTCGTGCGCGATGCCGGCAGCGACCTCACCCATGGCGTTGATGCGCGTGGCCTGCGCGAGCCGCAACTGGCGTTGCGCCAGCGTGCGCGACCGGTATTGCGCCATCGACCACGCGGCCAGCGCGGCAGCAGCGCCCAGTATGGACCAACCGAGCACCAGCCGGCCCCACGGTACGCCGGCGCCGAGCGGCGCATGCGTGGCCGTCATCACGAACGGTTGCCCACGCGTGTTGAGCTGCTTTTCCAGTTGTAGCGCAGGCCATGGGCTCCACGCGGCGGGGTGTTCATAACGCCATAGCGTGCGTCCGTCTGCCGTGCGCATCTGCACCGACTGGAAACTTGGCGCGCCGGACTGCGCCAGTTCCGCAAGCGCAGGCGCCGAGACGCGCAGCGCGAACACCACGTCGTGGCCGGCGGCACGGAACAGCCGGTAACCGTCATCCAGCACGGCGACCTGGGTGCCAGCGGTGCCGCCAGGTTGATCGGCTGCGGCATCCAGTTGCCGGGACGGTGCGGCTGCGCCGCCGTTGGTGGAGAACATCCGCCAACCGGTGTCTTCGCGCCCATAGCGTTCAACGCTGACGAGCTGCGGGTAGCCATGCTGGATCGACAGCGCGAAATTGCTCATCACCGGTGCGTTACCCGGCATGGCGTGTTCGAGCGCGACGAGGGAGGCGAGCACCGCCTCCTGCTGCTCGGCGCGCTGCGTGAGGATGCTGTAGGCGATGCGCGCCTGCGTGGTGAAATCGTCGCGCGTACGGCTGCGCTCGTTGCCGATGAGCCAGGCGGCGAACAGAACGCAGCAGGCCAGCCAGGCGAGCACGCTACCGAGCAGGAACAGTCGGGGGTTCAGTCGCATGGCGGCGGGCATTGCGCGGAGCTTGAAAAACACATGGCCCGCACTTTACGCACGGGCCATGCATGGATTCAATCCGCACAAATACGGTGGACGCCGCAGGCGCCCGCCGGGCGCGCCGGATTACAGGATGCGGCGGGCCACTTCCCAGGCTAGTCCGCCGATGAAGGCGGAACACGGGATCGTCAGCAGCCAGGCCCACACGATATTGCTGGCAACGCCCCAGCGCACGGCATTGATGCCGTTGGTGGCGCCCACGCCGACGATGGCGCCGGTGATGGTGTGGGTCGTCGATACCGGAATGCCCAGCGCGGTGGCGAGGAACAGGGTGATCGCACCGCCCGTTTCAGCACAGAAGCCACCGACCGGCTTGAGCTTGGTGATCTTCTGCCCCATCGTCTTGACGATACGCCAGCCACCGAACATGGTGCCTGCGCCGATCATGATGTAGCAGGCCACGATCGCCCAGTACGGGAAGTGATCCGCGTCGGCGTGCATCCAGTGCGGCAGCCCTTCGGCGTGCGAGGCAGTCGCCGCGATCAGCAGCATCCAGATGATGCCGGCGGTCTTCTGCGCATCGTTGCCGCCATGGCCCAGGCTGTAGAGCGAGGCCGACACCAGTTGCAGGCGCCGGAACCATCGATCGACCTTGCGCGGCGTGCTGCGCACGAAAACCCACGACACCGCCAGCATGAGCAAGGAGCCCAGCACCATGCCCAGCAACGGCGAGATGACGATGAACGCGACGGTCTTGAGCAGGCCCGACCCAACCAGCGCGCCGGTGCCCGCCTTGGCGACGGCGGCACCCGACAGGCCGCCGATGAGCGCGTGGGAGGAGCTGGACGGGATGCCGTAGAACCAGGTGATGACGTTCCAGCTGATGGCACCGATGAGTGCGCCGAAGATCACGTAATGATCGACGATGGACGGATCGATGGTGCCCTTGCCGATGGTCGCCGCCACGTTGAGCGGAAACAGAAAGAAAGCCAGGAAGTTGAAACTGGCCGCCCAGAGGACGGCCCATTGGGGACGCAACACGCCGGTGGAAACCACCGTCGCAATGGAGTTCGCCGCATCATGAAACCCGTTCATGAAGTCGAACACCAGCGCCATCAGGATGATGAGCAGCAGTATGTGAAAGGTCATCGTGGTTTCCGTTGAGAGCCGGTGTGGAACGCCTTACGCGTTCTCGAACACGATGCCTTCCATGATGGTGGCAACGATGTAGCAACGATCAGCCATGTCTTCGAGGCGCTCGTACACGGAGCGCATTTTCATGACTTGCCGCACATCGGGCTCTTCGCGGAACAGACGCGCCATGGCGGTCCGGGTGATGTGGTCGGACTCGTCTTCGAGCCGGCCGATTTCCTTGCACAGCGTGAGGATCTTCTGCGCGTTTTCCATGTTCGACAGCAGGGCCACGCAGTCGCGCACCTTTTCGGACGCGCGCAGGTTGATCTCAGCCAGTTGCTTGGCTTCGGGCGTCAGGACCTGGATGTCGAATTCGTAGACCGTCGCCGAACTTGCCTGCGCCAGGTCGAGGATGTCGTCCAGGCGGGTGGCGAGGCTGTGGATGTCTTCGCGGTCAATTGGGGTGATGAAGGTCTTGTGAAGGAGTTCGAGCGTGTCGTGAGTGATCACGTCGGCTTCTTTTTCGATCGTGTCGATGCGGTGACGGCGCGCTTCAAGCTGGGATATATCGTCCATCAAGGCCACCAGCTCACGTGCGCCTTCCACCACCTTGACGGCTACGGCATCGAAGTACTCAAAAAATCGCCCTTCCCGGGGCATCAGTCGCGAAAACATTGAGGGGGGTCTGTTGTAACAAAACCGCAATTTTACGATGAGCGGCAGGAATTTTCGCTGTGCTGGTGTCAATCTTGCGCTGGGTCAGAGGATGGCCGTCTCATGGATACAAATCCTCACAGTCGCTTACAGCGGCGGCACCGACCGTCCACGACTATGCGGAAAGGCCCTGCCTTTATCTGAATCCGACATGTACACGCTTCTGCGACTCGCAACACCCGCCGCCGCCCTGCTTGCCGTCGTGGTGGCCGGGTGTGCAACGCCGCCTCCGTCGCGCTACGCGCCCGCCCCGGCAGCGCGCACCGAAACACCGATCTATGCCTATCCGGCGCGCGGGCAGACCGAGCAGCAGACGCGCCGCGACCGCTTCGAATGCTACAACTGGGCCGTCAATCAAAGCGGCTTCGACCCCAACTACGCCCAGCAGGCCCCAGCGCCGGCCTATGTCGAACCGGCCCCGAACGATCACGCCAACACCGTCATTCTGGCCGCCACGGGCGCAATCATCGGCGCGGCGGTGTCCAACCCTCATAACGCCGGCACCGGCGCGGCCATCGGCGCCGTCGTCGGCGGACTGACCGGCGCGGCTGCCGACTCGGCACAGCAACAGGACGCCCAGCGCGCGGCCGACGCAAGCAATGCCGCCATCCAGCGGCGCGGCGACAGCTACGGCGCGCAAAGCAACGGCTACCGACGTGCCATGACGGCCTGCCTTGAAGGCCGCGGCTACCACGTGCGCTGAACGCGCACGGCGAAAACAACGAGGAGAACGATCATGCCCACCACCTCTGCAAACGTACGTCGTCTGGGGTTGGCCGGCGCGCTGCTGATGTTCATCGCCCATGCCGGACAGGCGCTGGCGGCCCCGCCGGATCGCGGCGGCGGCGGACAGCATGGCGGCTGGGGATCCGGCGCAGGGCGCGGCGACCATCAGGGCGGAGGCCCTGGCCGCGACAATCCGGGACGCCCCGACAATCCTGGCCGCGACAACCCTGGGCGCCCGGACAATCCGGGACGTCCCAGCAACCCGGGCCAAGGTGATGGGCAGGATCGCGGAGATCGCCGGGACGGCCCAACCCGAGGTTGGAGCCCGCAACGCGGCGGTCCGAATATCGATTCACGCGATGGTCCCGGCTATGCCGGCAGACCGTCCCCGGGCGGCTACGCGGGACGCCCCGCTCCCGGCGGATACGCGGGACCCCATCCCGGTCCGGTAGGCGGACCGGTGGTACGGCCCGATCCGCGCCCGGGCCCCGGCCCACGTCCGGTTGCGCCGATGCCTCATTGGGGGCCCGCGCCCGGGCCGGCTCCGGTCCATTGGGGAGCCCCTCGGGTCTATCCGCGCCGCGGTGCGGTGGTGAATGTGTTGCCGGCCGCACCCGCTGTGTATTGGCACGGTGGAGCGAACTACTATTTTTCGTCGGGTGTTTGGTACCAGCCGTACCGTTCGAGCTTCGTGGTGATCGCGCCCCCCGTGGGCGTGGTGATTCCGCTGTTGCCCGATTACTACACGACGCGCGTGATCGGCGGCACGACTTACTACTACGCCGGTGACACGTACTACCGTGCCGTGCCCGATGGCTACCAGATCGTTGATCCGCCGAAGGTGGTCGCGTCGGCCAAGGACAAGGTCTTCTACTACCCGCGCGACGGGCAATCGCAGGCGCAGCAGGACGAAGATCGCTACCAATGCTATGAATGGGCGGTGAATCAGTCGGGCTACGATCCGACCCTGCCCAATGGCGGCATCGCTGGCGACGCCGTGCCTTCGATGCGTGACGATTATGCGCGCGCCATGGACGCATGCATGGACGGTCGCGGCTACACCATGCGCTGAGCGTCGATCCGCCCGCGCCGGCGGATCGCGCGCACGAACCGGGCAGCCCCGGAATACGGGCCCTGGACACACACAGCAAACGGGCGGACCGTCCAGGACGATCCGCCCGTTTTTTCATGCAGGACGCCGATCAGCCCTGTGGCTGTTGGTCGTCGTTCTCGCGTCGAGCCCGCTGCCAGGCCATCACGGCCTGCGAAGCCTGCTCCATCACCAATCCGCGCAGGTCTTCGGGCAGTTCCTGCGCCACCGCGCCAAAGAGTTGCTGCGTGGTCTCCTGACCCAGCCCTTCGAGCGCCAGCCCCTGCTGCAGGCAACGGATCTGCACCGAGGCCAGCGCGTCGGCCAGCAGGCGCCAGCCCAGCGTCGGCATGGTGCGCGTGAGCGCCAGCATCATCGCGCCAAGCTGTTCGAGGATGCCGAACGCCTCGTCGCGGTCTTCGGAGGCGATCATCGCGTGCCAGAGCGCAAGGTGGATTTCGCGCCGCAGCTCGACCTTGAAGTCCAGCGCACAGGCTTCGTCGTTGTTGATGTCGTCGAAGAAACGCTGGCAGGCGGCTTCTTCCGCCACGTCCATGGCGTCGCGCAGCTTGCCCAGCAGCAACGACAGCCCCCCCATGCCACCAGCGTCGAAGGTCTGGCTGAAAGCCAGGCCCCATTGATCCAGTCCAGCCATGAGCAACGCCATGCGCGCGGCACGCCCGTCGACCGTACTCATCCCGGACCACTCGCGCAGGTGCGCGGCGAGCTTGTCGATGACAACGGGCAACTTGTCGGGCTTGCCTTCGAGCGTGAGGCGAAAGGCCGCGCCGAAGGATTCCTGCGCCAGTCGGGCCGCCTGCCGCTGAGTGTCGCGGTTGGCGTGGGGCAGCAGGTTATCCGGCGGCACCGGAGCGGTGTATTCGTTCTGCATGAAGATTCCAGTTGGGGTCAGCGCTTGCTCATCAGCCCCAGCACACCGAAGAAGACCAGCAGGGCCGGCCACCAGCGCGCGATGATCGGGCCGACGTAGTGAATCTGAATGATGCCGAAATTGGCCAGCAGAAACAGTACTCCGATGATGAACAGGCAGAGAAAAATCGTACGGCTACTCATGATTTGGACATCGAGTGGATTCGGGATGCGCACTGTGCCAGCGCCGATCGCGGCGGACAAGCCGCTGGCTCAAACCGGGCGGCCGCAATGCTCATCACTTTTGACATATCCGGCATATCGCTTGCTTTGAGGAGGGCATCCCCTTCGAGAGGCTCACGATGGATCCACAGCTGATACAACTGATTGCCCGCCTGAAGATTCGTCTCCGCCAGGACCAGAGCATTTCCCTCAATACGCAGCGATTCTTCGAGGACAGCGAGTACGCCCACCAAGTGCTTGATCGCGCTGAGGAAAGCGAAGATATCGAACTCGTATCGATGTCGCTGGAGATGCGCAACCGGATGGGCTGGCTGGACGCCACGCCCACCCACGCCAGCATCATGCCGCCCCCTCCCGACGCATCCGACAAGACCATTCGCGGCACCACCGAGGGGCGTTACAAGTTCGGCGCACGCGGCGGCTGAGCAGCGTTGCGCGCGGCCTGCGCGTGCTGGGCTTGGACCAGCGCGGTCCGGCGGTCGGGCTCGGGCATCGCGGCGATCTTTTTGACGCGCGCATAGAAGCGGCCCAGGTCTGCTCCCTCCTCGGCCAATACGGCGGAAAACCCGGGCACCAATCCGCGGTAGAGGCCGATCGAAGCCAGCGTGGCGTTGTTGATGTCCTGCGCAAACCAGCGATCGTAGCCCGCGAATCCGCCCCAGCGTTCGTCACGAATGCGCGCGTAGGTCGCACCCAGTTGGGCGATCAGATCATGCTTGCCGCGCGCCTTGTCCTCATCGCTCGCCGCACTGCCGTACAGGGCCGCGAGCTTCTTGCGATAGTCGAGCACCAGCGCAGCGAAATCATCGCGCCGCCGCTGCGACGCCTCGAACTGGGCCAGCATCGATTCGCGCCCCGGCTGTGACAGCCAGCGCCGCACGCCGGCTTCTTCCACCGTGGCCGCGAACGACTCATTGAATTCCGTATCGTTCTTCACGTAGAGCAACTGGTGCGACAACTCATGGAAGATCAAGCGGGCCAGTTCGGGCTCGGGCCAGTTGATGAAGGTATTGAGCAGCGGATCGTCGAACCAGCCCAGCGTTGAGTAGGCCGGCACGCCGCCGACGTAGACGTCCATGCCCTGCCGGCGCAGTTCGTCGGCCTTGGCACGGGCATCGGCCTCGGAGAAGAACCCAAGGTAGCTCACGCACCCCGCCACGGGCAGGCACCATTCGTGCGGCTGCATCGACAACGCAGGCGTCGCGAAGACGTTCCACGCAACATACGGCCGCTGGAGGTCGGCGTAACGCCGGTAGCTGCCGTTGTCCGGCAGGCCAAGTTCCGACGTCGCATAGGCGCGCAGATGTTCCGCCAGGACGAGGCGGTCGCGCAGATCTGAATGGGTCGCGTGGGAACGTTCGATCGACTGCACGTCTTCTGCCCGCCACATCACGTCGATCTGGCCGCTCATCGCCTGCCAGTAGTAACCGGGGCCGACGCCCGCGCATGCTGCGCACGCCAGCGCCGCGAGGACCGAGACGCCGCGCCCGGCGATTCGCTGCACGCCTCGCAGCATGTCGCCACCAGGCGACGCCACGAAATGCTTGTTTTTCATAGGCTTATGCAAAAGTCCTTCAAACAGCGACGCCGCGTGGCGACGCCACGAGTGATTCCGGACGAACACGGCGTCGTGCGTTTCAAACGCAAAACACTGTTTCACATACGTTTTTTCCGTGCTGGCACGCTGGTTGCCATTAGGGCCGCGATGCGGCACGCCTTGCAGGCCGCGCGCCACCTTAGGAGAAAACATGTTCACGAAGCAGCAACCCGTCCTCAGCAAAAATCCGAACAACCTCTCCGACCGCTCGCCTCGCCCCGGCCAGCTTGGCGCGACGACATATCCTTCGATGCCGGCCAGCGAAGTGCCCAAGGCCGAAATCCGCCCCGAGCCGGCTGCGCCCAGCCTACCGGAAACGCCCGTGGCAGCGGAACCCGCGCCCGTGCAGGACAGCCCTGAACCCACCGGTAGCCGCCTCATTGTCGGTCCCGACGTCAAGCTCAAGGGCGCCGAAATCCTGGATTGCGACACGCTGATCGTCGAAGGCCGCGTCGAAGCCACCATGGACAGCCGCGTCATCCGCATCACCGAGCGAGGCGCGTTCGCCGGCAAGGTGGGCATCGATATTGCTGAAGTCCACGGTGTCTTCGAAGGCGAACTCACGGCACGCCAGCAACTCATCATTCATGCGACCGGCCGGGTGAAGGGCAAGATCCGCTACGGCAAGCTGCTCATCGAATCGGGCGGCGTCATTTCGGGCGAGATCGAAGCCCTCGCCGATAGCAAGGACGAACGCAACTCGAAAATCACGCCGCTGTTGAGCTCAGCGGCAGGCTGAAAGACTCGCTGCGACGCCGGTCGCGGCACTTCCTCCGTCGGGGCCCCTCACCCCCCGACTCTTGCAGGCATGCGGCGTCCTCCCGCATGCCCTTTTTTTGTCCGGCCGCCTGTACGGACTTCAGCCACAAAAGCTCTGTCCCCCGCCTCCCACTTTCAACAATTGTGAATTTTTGACACGTTGTCGCACACGGGCGACGTCTAACCGCACGGCAGAATCGGGCGCAAAACCCAGCGAGAACGGCCTTCCCGTAAGGGCATACTGTTTCGCAGTTTTTGTTTGATTTCTATCAATATAAAGAAAAGCGGAATTACGCCGTTTAGGAAATCCGCGTACGACCGTTGTGCACTGAGTCCTCCACGTCTCAGGTGTCACAACAATGCTGTCTCGCCTTAGCCTCAGAACCAAAATGATGACCCTTGCCGGCGCCGCTCTGATCGGCATGCTGGCAGTTGGCGTCGTCGGTGCCATGTCGCAACGCTCGACTTCGTACGATCAGCGCATGCAGCTTCTGCATTCCATCGTCGAAGCCACGCGCACGCAATTGATCCACTTCCAGAAGCAGGAACAGGCCGGCGCGCTCAGTCGCGAGGCCGCACAGGCGCTCGCGCGCGAATCGGTGCGCAACGCCCGCTACCTCGGCAGCGAATACATCTTCATCTTCCGCAATGACGGGGTGAACGTCCTGCTGCCGCCGCAGCCTTCGACGGAAGGCACGCAGATGATGGAAGCGAAAGACCCGGACGGGCGCCGCTATGTGGCCGACCTGATTGCCGCCGGCCAGCGCGGCGGCGGCTTTGTGCACTACAAGTTCCCGCATCCGGGCGGCACCGTGCCGGCGGCGAAGATTTCGTACGCCGAGGCGATCCCGCAATGGAACTGGATCATCGGCACGGGCATGTACGTGGATGACGTCGACGCCGCCTTCCGTGCCGATCTGCTGCGCAATCTGGGCATCGTGCTGGTGCTGGCGCTCGGCGTATTCGGGCTGGTGTTCATCGTCGGTCGTTCGGTGTTGCAGCAGGTCGGCGGCGAACCTGCCGACGCGGTCGCCATCATGAAGCGCGTAGCCGAAGGCGATCTGCGCGCCCAGGTCGAAGGCGCGCCGGCCAACAGCATGCTCAGCGAACTGGGCGCACTTATCGGTCGCCTGCGCGCCACGGTGCACGAAATCACCAGCGGAGCCGATCGACTCGGCACCGCCGCGCAGGAGATCAGCGCCACCTCGGCCAGCGTGGCCGACGGCGCCCATCGGCAGTCCGACTCCACGCAGGCCATGGCGGCCGCGATGGAAGAGCTGACGGTCAGCATCGGTCACATCTCGGATCACGCCACCCAGACCGAGACGCACGCCCGCGAAGCGGCCCGTCGCGCCATCGAAGGCCAGTCCCAGGTGAGCGAAGCCGCCACGCAGATGCGCGAGCTCTCCGGTGCAGTGTCGGAGGCCAGCGAACGCATCGAAAGCCTGAGCCGCCGTGCGGCCGAAGTCGGCACAGTGACGGCATCGATCAAGGAAATCGCCGCGCAGACCAACCTGCTCGCGCTCAACGCCGCCATCGAGGCGGCACGGGCCGGCGAGACCGGGCGCGGCTTTGCGGTGGTGGCCGACGAAGTGCGCAAGCTCGCCGAGCGCACCGCACTGGCGACAGTGGAGATCGAATCCACGCTGGGTGCGATCCAGTCCGAAACGACGGGTGCGGTCGACGCCATGGCACAGGCCTCGCAACGCGTGGCGCACAGCGTCACCGCGGCAGAAGAATCCGCCTCGGTCCTCCAGCAGATCGCCGAAGGTGCGACGCGTGCGACCGAACTCGTGGCCGATGTGGCCGACTCGACCCGCGAGCAAAGCTCCGCCAGCACGAGCCTCGCACAACAGGTCGACCAGATCGCCCGCATGGTCGAGACCACCACGCAAGGCATGGACGAGACCGCACACGCCACGCAGGAACTGGAACAGGTGGCCAACCAGCTCAACGTGGTGGTGTCCCGGTTCCAGTACTGATACACGGGGCGCGGATACGCCCCGCTCCGCTCAGTTGCGACGCAATTGCCACCAGCGATACGGCCACTTCCATGGCGGAGTGTGCCGCATCAGCAATTGCACGGTGAGATTGCTTCGCAGTTTGCGAACACCACCGAGCACGTCCCGCGAAACCCGCCTAAAGGCTTCGGCCGCCAGCCGGCTGTCGTTCGCCTCCACGGCATCGCGGTAGCCGCACAGCAGGAGATGCAGTGGCCGCAGATAGTCCGGCAGCTCGCGGCGGCCGATGCGATCGAGCCACGCAAAGGATTCCGTGGCGCGCCCCGCGTAGGCGCATTGGGCGGCCAGCCACACCAACGGATCGACGTCGTCCTTGTCGCGTTCGTGCGTGTGCGCGGCCACCTGCCCGGCAGCGTCCAGGCGGCCACGCGCGCAGTACGCGAACGACAGGTTGTCGAGCGCCCATGAAGGCGCGTCGGCGCGCTGCTGCCAATCGGCCAGCCACGACACCGCTTCGCGGTAACGGTCGAACTGGATGAGGGACCAACCCACCAGCCCCCAGCATTCGCCATCGACACGCAGCGCCTCGCCATACCGCCGACGCAGGCCACGCAACAGCGCGAGATCCGACGTGTGCCCCGACACGCGCAACAACCCTCGCTTGAGCGCGTGGCCGATGTCCTCGGCCAGTAGGGGTTTGAGCTTGCGCAGCAGGGCGCGGCCGTTGGTCCCCATGTAGGTCCGCGCGACCAGACGGCGCACGGCCGCCCCCGGGCATGCGCCGCGACGCACGGCGGCTTCGGTTCGAGACGGAATGTCGTTTTCGAAACCGGCTTCCTGCAACGCATCGGCCGCAATATCGAAACTCTGCTGCGACACGTCGTCACCGTGATCGAGCAACGCATCAAACGCGGCCAGGGCTTCGTCGTGCGAACCGCGCACGCACGCGACACTGACGCGCCGTGCTTGTAAGGCCGGTGCCGAGACATCGGCGCTCTCCATCGCCGCAAGCGACCATTCAGCGGCATCGGCGTCCTTGACCTTGATGGCCGTGTCGAACAGGTTGCTGATCGCAAACATGTAGGCCGAGTCGAGCTCGACCGCGCGGCGTAGCGCGGGTATGGCTTCGGCGTGATGGCCGCTTTTGATCAACGCGTGCCCCAGGTAACCATGCGCAGGCGCGAAGTTGGGTGCGATGCGCAGCAATTCGCGCGAAGCGTCGAGGTAGTCGGCATGACGACCGTCGTTGTCATGCCAATCGGCGAATTCGCGCCATAGGCCGTAGTCGTTGGGCTCTGCCTGCAAGGCAGTCTGCATGAGCGCACGGGCCCGCTCGTCGTCGCCTCGCTCGCGCGCCAGTCTCGCGGCGAAAGAGGGCAGCGGCCCCGGCACGCTGTCCTGCCACGGCATGCGCCCGAGCGCGGATTCCACCTCGTCGAGCGCGCCCTCGCGCAGCAGGCCGTCGAGGTAGGTGCGCCACGCAGGAATGCTGCGCGGTTCGAGTTCCACCGCGCGGCGTGCCGCACGCGCGGCCTTGGCGGCGTCATGCGTATGCCGTGCGCATGTGGCCCAGGCGTCGGCATCGGCGGGGCGAGAAGCGATCAGATCGTCGAGCATGCGCTCGAACTCGGGCTCGCGGTCCAGCTCATCGGTGACGCGCAGCACCGTCTCCCACACCCAGCGGACGGACGGGTCGAGTCTGAGCGACTCACGCAACGACACCAGCGCATCGTCGTATCGATGCATGCGTTCGAACAGCCAGCCGAGCAATGCGTGCATGTCGGCGTTGGTGGTGTCGCGCGCCAGCGCACGCCGCACGATGGTTTCGCCTCGGTCGAGTTCGCGCGCTTCGTTGACGACGATATCGACGTACATGTGTACCGCCCGCCCCCACGCGGGATTGATGCTCAATGCGGCGTCGGCACTGGCCAGCGCCTCGGCGTGGCGTCCCAACAGCAGGCACGCGCGCGCACGTTCCAGATGTACGCGCGGCAGCAGGGGGAAGCGCTCGACCGCATCGTCGAGCACGGGCATGGCATCTGCCGGCCGCCCCATGTCGACAAGCTGCACCGCCAGCGCGGTCCACGCGTGCCACAGGTCGCCGCGCTGGTCGCGGGCTTCGCTCAACAGGGCCAGTAGTTCGTCGTCGGGCATGACGTGGCGAGCGACTTCCTGGAAGTTCAACAGGCCTTCGCCCACCGTTACCTGCCGGACGAGTTCCTGGTGTACGAAAGCCAGGGCTTCGCGCCGCGCAGCGATGTCGGGCGCTGAGTTGATGAGCGTGCTCACCGCGTAACTGGAATCGACGTCGAGTTCGATGGCACGCCGCAGATGAGGTACCGCCGCAGCGTAGTCGTGCTCGGAGAGTTCGAGGAACGCCATCGAGGCGTGCGATTCGCACTGCCCCGCCGCGCGCCGCAACGCGCTCTCGGCGAACGGGCGCGCCTCGGCGTAGCGATGCTGGCGCGTCAGGTGATTGGCCAGTTCCCGCACCACCCAGATGTTGCCCGGATGGGCTTCGGCAATGCCGCGCAGAACGGCTTCTTCGGACGCAGGATCGTCGGCGTCGCACAGCTCGTACCACAGCCGATGAAGCGCGAGGTTGCGCGGAAAGCGTTCGCACACTCCGCGCAACCAATCGATGACGGCAGCGCGTCCTTCCAGGCGCATCAACACGGAAGCATGCAGGCGCTGATTGCCGACATTGAGCGGCTCCTGCTCGCATGCAAGGCGCGCACAGGCCACCGCGCCGGCCAGATCGCCGCGCAGGTCGCACAGCATCGCGCTGGCGCGCTGCCAGTCCGCGCGACGTTGTGCCTCGGGGGCGAGCGCCAGCAAGCGCGCGGCTTCGTCCGGCTGGCCGTAGCGCACGCGCGCATCGGCGCAGAACGCGAGAAAAGCGCCGTTGTCGCCGTGCTGCGTCAGCGCTTCGTCGAGTACGGCGAAGCCCTCGGGCGTGCGCTCCAGCATGTCGAGTTGCTGGAACAGGGTCGCAGCCGGATTCCACGCCAGCGCCCCCAGCGTGTCGATGCGTCGCCGCAGGAAGCGCAAGCCTTCTTCGGTCCGCCCGAGAAAATGACAGGCGCGGAAATACGCCGCCGCGTAGTCTTCGTTGGTGTCCTGCAGACACGCGGCGACGCGATAGTAAGCAAGTGCCTCAACGGTGCCGCCGGATTGCCAGGTCAGCGACGCGCGCTGCGACCACACGGCCGCGTCCATCGGCCCGCGCCGCAAGGCCCGGCGCACGATCCTGTGCGCCAGCGGCAGACGGCGCTGGTCTTCGGCAAGGCGATCGGCGTAGCGCAGCAGGACATGCGGATCGGGATTCGGGCCCTGAGCCAGTTGCGCCAGCCATTCGATGTGCCGGGCGCGTCCGCCGATCAACCACAGCGATGCGGCCTTTGACAGTTGCAGATTGACGTCATCCGGGTAGAGCGCCAGCAACGCTTCGGTCGCCGCCTGCCCCGCCATCTCATCGCCGTCGTAGCTGCACAGGGCGCGGCGGCTGGTGAGCGCGAGCCGATGACCGGGTGCGGTGTTCTCCAATGTGGTGAGCGCCTGGATCGCAGCGTCGCGATCGTGACGCGCCAGTGCGGCCATCACACCGTGGTAGCCATCCCATAGCGCGGCATCGGCCAGCGGCATGGCGCGCAGTTCAGCGGCACGTTCGCGCGGCACCATAGCCATGCCGCGCGGGCCGCTGGAACGGTGCGAGTCGAACACCGATTGCGCTTCGAACTCGGTGTGCGTGGGCGCCATTGGATCGCGGATCAACAGCGAATTGCGCACGAGGTCGTAGCCGATGACGGCCTGCAGGTGCCCGCTTGCTGTATTGACCGTGGTGAGCGTGAACGGGATACCGGCGTCGAGCAAGGCGCGCGCGCCCGCCCAGTCGACGGTGAATTCGGCGGTGGCAAAGCCGGCGTTCTCCGCCCATTGGCGCTCGGAATGATACGGCGTGCCGTCGTAACAGATTTCTTCGGCCACATCGAGGTGGTCGACCGATGCGCCCCAGTATCGGGCCAGCGAAGTCAGCGTGGCGGGCGCGCAGGTCATCCAGTGCTGCCGCGTGAAGCCGACGGGCAGATGGACGTGGACGGTCTCGAGGTTGGGCGCCGCCAGTCGCCCGGCAAGCGCGCCATAGAACGACCCGGCGGCCAGTTCGCTGTGCTGTCGCGCCACGTCGAACCGGCCCTGCCGCATCGCCACGTCCGCCCGGCGGCTGGCAATCCAGGTACGCAAAGGCTTCTCGGCCAGCGGCAGACAGCGTTCGACCCGATCGAGCGTGGTCCAGGCCGCGTCGTACAGACCGCGATCGTATTGCAGCTCGAACAAGGCGCGCGCCATGCCGCCGTGTTCCATGTGCCGGAGCGACTCGTCGAGCAAGACCATGGCCTCTTCCGGACGGCCGGCGATTGCCAGCAAGTGGGCTCGCATCTGGGCTACGGCGCGCGAACGCGGCTCGAGCGCGGCGGCGCGGTCGACCGCGGCGAATGCTTCGTCGTGACGGTCGCGCCGGTCACAGATGTGCGCCCACTCGACCCAGATCCACGGCAGCGCGTCGCAGTATTCACGGGCACGCGCAAAGTGCTCATCGACGCGTTCCCAGTCGCGCACCCATGAATGCAGAAAAGCCAGCAGCGAGTGGTATTCCGCCAGCACGCCCGGTGCGGCGCTGTCCGGCATGGGCGCGCCGTCGACCCATTTGAAGCCTTCGTACGGGCCGCGATAGATGCGTTGCCGCAGGAAGGCGAGGACGGCTTCGGGATGATCGCGATGCGCGCGCCAGATGCGGTGCGCCAGCGCATCCGAAGCCCGGTCGGCGCCCAGGTGCGACATGATGCGCGCGGCCAGCAGCCGCGATGCCGGATCGGGGCGCCCCTGCAGGATTTCGAGATACGGCCGGGCTTGCAGGTAGTGGCCGTGGTCGCAAAGCCGGTCGATCTCGGCAAGCGGCGGAATCTGCGCCGACGCATCGAGGATCAAGTGTTCGGGCTGGTTCATGAATAGGTCTCACATCGGTTCTGCACGGCACGCGCCCCGTGTTGGCCCGCAACGGGTGCGGCTGGGCCATTCTAGTAAGACTCGTTCCTACATGACTTGCCGCGCTTCAAGAGCAGGAAGCCCGCCGCGCAGGTATCCTTACGCCTTTGCAATCTGCTTGGCACAAGACCCCCATGGCTCAATACGTCATGTCCATGCTCCGCGTGAGCAAGACAGTCCCCCCGAAGCGACAGATCATCAAGGACATCTCGCTGTCCTTCTTCCCCGGCGCCAAGATCGGCCTGCTCGGCCTGAACGGCTCGGGCAAGTCCACGGTGCTGCGCATCATGGCCAACGCCGACAAGGAATACGACGGCGAAGTCCAGCATCAGCCGGGCGTGTCGATCGGGTATCTGCCGCAGGAACCGCAGCTCGACGCCGACAAGACCGTACGCGAAGAAGTCGAATCCGCCCTTGGCGAAGTGATGGAAGCCAAGCAGAAGCTCGAAGAGGTGTACGCCGCGTACGCCGAACCGGACGCCGACTTCGACAAGCTGGCCGAACTGCAGGCCAAGTACGAGAACATCATCGCCACCAGCGGTTCTGACGTGGAAACCCAGCTCGAAATCGCCGCCGACGCGCTGCGCCTGCCGCCCTGGGACGCCAAGATCGGCCCGCTGTCGGGCGGCGAAAAGCGCCGCGTAGCGCTGTGCAAGCTGCTGCTGTCCAAGCCGGACATGCTGCTGCTGGACGAACCGACCAACCACCTGGACGCCGAGTCGGTGGAATGGCTGGAGCAGTTCCTCGTGCGCTTCCCCGGCACCGTGGTGGCCGTCACCCACGATCGTTATTTCCTCGACAACGCGGCCGAGTGGATTCTTGAACTCGACCGTGGCGAAGGTATCCCCTGGAAGGGCAACTATTCGTCCTGGCTGGAACAGAAGGGCGCCCGCCTGGCGCAGGAAGAAAAGCAGGAGAACGCCCATCGCAAGGCGATGAAGCAGGAACTCGAATGGGTGCGCCAGGGCGCCAAGGCACGTCAAGCGAAGAGCAAGGCGCGCCTGGCCCGTTACGAAGAAATGAGCAGCGTCGAATACCAGAAGCGCAACGAGACGCAGGAAATCTTCATTCCGCCGGGCGAGCGCCTGGGCGACAAGGTCATCGAATTCAATGGCGTCTCGAAGGGCTTTGGCGACCGCCTGCTGATCGACAACCTCTCGTTCAGCATTCCGCCGGGCGCCATCGTCGGCGTGATCGGCCCGAACGGTGCCGGTAAGTCGACGCTGTTCCGCATGATCCAGGGGAAGGAACAACCCGATTCGGGCGAAATCGTCGTCGGCCCCACCGTCAAGATGGCCGCCGTCGATCAGAGCCGCGAAGGGCTGGACGCAACCAAGACTGTCTTCCAGGCAGTCGCCGATGGCGCCGACATCCTGACGGTCGGCAAGTTCGAGATGCCCAGCCGCGCCTACATCGGCCGCTTCAACTTCAAGGGCGGCGACCAGCAGAAGATCGTCGGCAACCTGTCGGGCGGCGAACGTGGTCGCCTGCACCTGGCCAAGACCTTGATCTCGGGCGGCAACGTGTTGTTGCTGGACGAACCGTCCAACGACCTCGACGTGGAAACCCTGCGTGCGCTGGAAGACGCGCTGCTGGAATTCTCCGGCTGCGTGCTGGTGACCTCGCACGATCGCTGGTTCCTCGACCGCATCGCCACGCACATCCTGGCGGCCGAAGGCGACTCCCAATGGGTCTTCTTCAATGGCAACTACCAGGAATACGAAGAAGACAAGAAGAAGCGTCTGGGCGAAGAAGCCGCCAAGCCCAAGCGGATTCGGTACAAGCCGATCAGCCGCTGACCTTCAGGACGCCGAAGTCCTCAAACGAACCCGCCTGATGGCGGGTTCTTTCGTTTACGCATCTGCCACCCGCCGTGTCCGTGCGTCATTCGATGTCGTCGTCATTTGTGCTCGCTCCACGGACGAAAGGGCATTCGCGCACGCGTTTGGTGCGTCCATCCGCACCATTCCACCCCGCGGTCGCTGGACCGTTCTACAAAAGCGCCCTGCCATGGGCCATTCAGGGGAGAAAAATGAGTCTGAGCATCAACAAGGGAATTTCCTTCACGCTGTTTGCATCCGTGCTGGCCTTGGCCGCCTGCGGTGGTGGCGGAGGAGGAAACGACAGCACGTCATCGCCGAATGGGGTGTCGTCGAGTTCAAGCGTTTCGAGCGCGTCATCCAGTTCGTCGGTGAGCTCATCGGCTTCGTCGTCGTCCTCGTCGGTCTCGTCCTCGACATCGTCGAGCACGCAATCCAGCTCAAGCAGCCAGAATGCGGTCCGGTGGAGCGTGTACGACGCAAGCAAGCTGCCCACCGCCGCGGGGTCGATCAGCCTGCCCAGTGGCAACACGAGCAGCTTCACGGTGCTGACGGGGACTGCACCGGGTTCGAGCTACACGTGGGTCAACGGCTTTGGGCTGCTCGGCGATGGCAGTATTGCGCTCGACACGACAGGCACGGCAATCGAGAACCGCAGCCAGGCCTATTTCGAAAATGTCATCAACAGCGCCGGCAAGTATCCAAAAACGCTGACTTTCCTCACGCGCGTGCTGCCTGTCGCCGGCACTACGTATGACACGAACACCCGTCTGCTCGAGTTCGATCTGGCGATGGCCGATGTTGGCGTCACGGGCGGGCGTATCGAAGGGATCATTCGCAATGACGCGACGACCCAGGGCATCCAGATCAACCAGCTTGATGGCGTGGACCTGAAGGGCGCGGTCGCCGACATGTCGGTGCCGCACATCTATCACGTGTCCGTCACCATGACGTCGCCGCTCTCTGGCATCGTCACGGTCTACATCGATGGCAACGACACGCCAGTCATTGGCCCGGTCGCAGTGGCCAACATGTTCGCTGTCAATGCGCTGGGCGACAACTACGTGCGCTTCGGCGATGGTCGCGCCAGCTATTACCGCAGCAATATCGACTGGGTCATCTGGTCCGCATCCGGCGCGTACTCGCCGGCAGACCTCAGGGGCAAGCTTCCGGCCGGTATCGGCGTTACCACCGGCTACTGATCCATCGCCAACGAGATCAAGGGGGACCGACGGTCCCCCTTTTCTTTTGTCACCGGCCGCATCGCGGAACATCGGCCCCGACGCTATAACGTCTACTTGGCTTGGATCGCCGTCCGGCTTGCCGGGAATCGGGCAATCCATTTCTGTCATGTCACTTCGCGGAGGTCTGCCATGAAGGGTTTTGCGATGCTCAGGATCGGCGAGGTCGGCTGGATCGAACTGGACAAACCGGTGGCAGATCCGCTTGGCGCGATTGTCCGCCCATTGGCGTTGTCGCCATGTACGTCCGACACGCATACGGTGTGGGCCGGCTCCATCGGGGAGCGCCACAACATGGTGCTCGGACACGAGTCCGTGGGAGAGGTCGTCGAGGTCGGCTCGCTGGTCAAGGACTTCAAGCCGGGCGATCGGGTGATCGTGCCCGCGATCACGCCGGACTGGGGAGCCATCGAATCACAGGAAGGCTATTCGATGCACTCCGGCGGCATGTTGGCCGGTTGGAAGTTCTCCAACCACAAGAACGGCGTGTTCGCCGAGTTCTACCACGTCAATGAGGCCGACGCGAACCTCGCCCTGCTGCCCGACGGCGTCAAGCCCGAAGACGCGGTCATGCTCAGCGACATGGTGGTCACGGGCTTTCATGGTGTGGAGCTGGCCGGTGTCAGTTTCGGCGATATCGTGGCCGTGATCGGCATCGGGCCGGTCGGTCTGATGTCGGTGGCTGGCTGCGCGCTGCATGGCGCTGCGCGCATCATTGCCGTCGGCTCGCGCCCGCACTGCATCGAGGTGGCCCGGCAATACGGGGCGACCGACATCGTCAATTACAAGAATGGCGATATCGTCACGCAGATTCTGGATGCGACGGCGGGACGCGGCGTCGACAAGGTGATCATCGCCGGCGGCGACGTCGACACCTTCGCCGAGGCGGTCAAGATCATGCGGCCCGGCGGGACCATCGGCAATGTGAACTATCTCGGCGAAGGCGACTGCATCTGTATTCCGCGCGTCGAATGGGGTGTGGGCATGGGGCACAAGCACATCAAGGGCGGCCTCACGCCGGGCGGGCGGATGAAGATGGAAAAGCTCGCGCGCCTTCTGCAATACGGCAAGCTCGACACCAGCCTGCTGCTCACGCATCGTTTCGTCGGCCTGGAAGGCGTCGAGCCCGCGTTGATGCTGATGAAGGACAAGCCAGCAGACCTCATCAAGCCCGTGGTGACGATCCAGTACTGACCGGTTGGCATCGCCGTTGGCTGAGTTGCGGGCGCAGCCAACGGTTTTGTTTATCGATCCATAACAATTTTCTAACTTTTCGGTCAGCGGCCAGCGCTAACATCACTGGGCGCCCGCGTGCGGAGTTCTTCCGTGCATTCAGGGCGCGCTAACCCTGCATTCCTGCACGTCGATCATGGGCCGCACCGGCTCCGGCGTGACGATAAAAGACCCATGAACGCCCCCGACACTTCGGCCACCACGGCGTGGCTCCGGGTCATCGCTCTCGCGCTGTCCGCATTCATTTTCAATACCACCGAATTTGTCCCGGTCGGATTGCTCAGCGACATCGCCGCGAGCTTTTCGATGGATGCCGCGCATACGGGCCTGATGATCACGATCTACGCGTGGATCGTCACGCTCGCTTCGCTGCCGATGATGCTGGCCACCCGCAACATCGAACGCAAGAAACTGTTGCTGGGCACTTTCGCACTGTTCATCGCCAGCCACGTGCTCTCGGGCGTGGCCTGGAGCTTTGCCACGCTGATGGTGTCGCGCCTGGGGATCGCGCTGGCGCACGCGGTGTTCTGGTCGATCACCGTATCGTTGGCAGTGCGCGTGGCGCCGCCCGGCAAGCAGGCGCAGGCACTGAGCCTGCTGTCGACGGGTACCGTCCTGGCGATGGTGGTGGGCGTGCCGCTGGGTCGCGTGCTCGGTCAGCACCTGGGCTGGCGGATCACCTTCCTCACTATCGGCGTGCTGGCGGTCCTGACGATGGTGGCGCTGTGGCGTTTGCTGCCATTGCTGCCGAGCCGGCGCGCCGGGTCTTTCAGCAGTGTGCCAATCCTGTTCCGTCGCGTGCGGCTGACACGCCTGTATGTTCTGATCGCAGTGATCATCACCGCGCATTTCACCGCATACAGCTACATCGAACCTTTCGTGCAGGACGTGGCCAGCATGCAGGGCGATTTTGCGACCGTGTTCCTGCTGCTTTTCGGCGGTGCCGGCGTGTTGGGCAGCTTGGTATTCAGCCGTTTCGGCACGCGGCACCCGAGCCTGTTGGTGACGGGCGCGGTGACCGCGCTGATGGCATCCACGCTGCTATTGGTCGCCGCCTCCGCCGCGCAGGCTTCGCTGGCGATTCTTGCCGTGGTGTGGGGCATGTCGATCATGGTCATCGGCCTGGGCATGCAGGTGAAGGTGCTCGAAGCGGCACCGGATGCCACCGACGTCGCCATGTCGTTGTTCTCGGGCATCTACAACATCGGGATCGGCGGCGGCGCATTGCTGGGCAACCAGGTCAGCATCCACTTCGGCATGGGCAACATCGGCTACGTTGCGGGTGCGCTGGCTGCGGCTGCGCTGGGTTGGTGCCTGCTCGTCTTCCGCCGCGAGATGTGCCTGCGGGCGCGTTGGCAGCGACAACGGCGCGCGATGGGGCGAATGCTTGGCTTCAGAGCCTGCTAACGACTCAAATGGAAACGGCGCCTTGCGGCGCCGTTTTTGTGTGCGTTGCAGGGCCTAGAGCGTGCCGCGCGTGCTCAGGCTCGCCGGTTTGTTCTTGGGCTCGATCACCACGTTGGTCAGCGAGATCGTGCCGGAAGTGGCAATGACTTCGGTCGACTCCACGCCCTTGAACACGCAGTTGGACAACTTGATCTGGTCGATCTCCGCGCCGGGGAAGGAAACGATGTACATGATGCGCGGCGCCGCGTCGGCCGTGACCTTGTCCATCTGCACATTGCGCACGACCGGTTTGAAATCGCCATTGGCCCCTTCTTCATACAGGAAGTCGATGGTGATGATCGCCTCGCCGACCTTGCCGACCGTCACGTTGCGCACGAAGACGTTTTCCAGCACGCCGCCGCGGACCGCGTTGTTCTTGAATCGCAGCACGCGGTCGAGGTTGGGACTGTCCATGTTGCAGTCTTCGACGAACACGTTGCGGATGTGGCCGGAGCATTCGCTGCCGAGCACCACGCCGCCGTGGCCATCCTTCATCTGGCAGCCGCGCACGATGATGTTCTCGGACGGCACACCCACGCGCCGGCCATCGTTGTTCTTGCCGGACTTGATGGCGATGCAGTCGTCGCCGGTATCGAACACACAGTTCTCGATCAGCACGTCGCGGCAGGATTCGGGGTCGCAGCCATCGTTGTTCGGTCCATGCGACACGATGTTCACGCCACGCACGGTGACATTGCGCGAGAGCACCGGGTGGATTTCCCACATCGGCGACTGGCGAATCGAAACGTCTTCGATCAATACGTTCTCGCAGCGATACGGCTGGATGAAGTTCGGCCGCAGAAAGTGCCCTGGCCCAAAGACGCGCTCCGATACCGGCACGCCTTTGTTTCCCATCTCGATGAGCTTTTTCTGGTCAGGCAACTGGCTGACCGGCGTGCCGTTGGCTTTCCACGCCCACCAGTTGGCATTGGATGCCTGTCCGTCGAGCGTGCCCCGGCCTGTAACGGCGATGTTGCGCTGCTCGTATGCGTAGATCAGCGGCGAGTAGTTCATGCACTCGATGCCTTCCCATCGCGTGAAGACCACCGGGTATTTGGCCGGATCGGTGTAGAACTTGAGCACGGCACCCGATTGCAGATGCAGGTTGACGTTGCTCTTGAGGAAGATTGCCCCGGTAATGAAGGTACCGTCCGGCACGACCACGCGCCCGCCACCTGCCGCGCTGCATGCGTCGATCGCCTTGTTGATCGCCCCGGTAGCGTCTTGCGTGCCGCCTTCGACGGCGCCGTAGTCCTTGATGTTGAAATCACGTGCCGGGAACCCCGGCGGCAGGATGCGTGCGCGCACGGCCGAATAGGATTCCCAACCGGTGACCTGAATACTGCCGGCCTGCCCGGCTGGCGATGACGCACCGGCAACTTTCGTATCGGTCGACGCGGTGGCGCACCCCTGCAACCCAAAAGTTGCGCCCAGTGCGGTGGATAGTGCTGATAACGAACCGAGCTTCAGAACATCGCGGCGTGAGAGCCGCGTCCCCGTTTTGTTCTCGTCGGACGGATTGGACATCTTCGACTGCCTCCTCTTTTGCGATTGTCGTTGAACGAACAGCTACAAGAAGTCTGGCGAAGCAGGCAACGACGCACTGGCTGCGCGTCACCCGGAAAAAAGATGTCTGACTATACCGATTTATTGCCTGATATTTCGACCCCCGCAAAAACAAACCCGCTTGACATTACGAGCTGCACGAAAGAGCCGAGCAGCCCGGACGATTGCGCGCCCATTCTGGGCGTCGGGCGAATAGATCCTCGTTGTCGGGCTGCTCGTCATAAGCCCGTTGCAGGACGGTCAGCAGGCGTTCGATCTGCGATGCGTCCCCCGCCGTGGCCGCGTCGATGGCCTGTTGCGCCATCCAGTTGCGAAGCACGTACTTGGGATTGGCCGCATGCATGCGAGTGACTCGGGCTGCGGGCTCCTCAGCCTGTGCGCGCACCCAGGCGGCGTACTGGTCGAGCCAGCCTGCGAGCCGCAGAAGATGGGCGCCGTCCAGCGCGGAGGAATCGTAGAACGCCTCGCGCAGGACAAGGATGCGGGCATCTTTGTCGGCCTTCTCGCTACAGTCGATATCGGCCAGCCGGCGGAAGAAGATCGTCATGTCGGTTTCTTCGGCCTGCAGGATAGAGAAAAGATCGCTGACCAGAGAGCCGTCCATCACGGTGTCGGCGTGCAGACCGAGCTTGTCGGCCAGCATGGCCGACCAGGTCTGCTCGAATGTCTCTCGATAAAGCTCGAGCCCGGCATGCAGATCGGCTTCGTTCTCGATCAGCATGGTGAGCGCGCCCGCCAGCCGGGTGAGGTTCCAGTAGGCGATCTGCGGCTGCTGGCCGTACGCGTAGCGACGTCCCTGCGCATCCGTGGTGTTCGGCGTCCAGCCCGGATCGAAGCCTTCCAGCCAGCCATACGGACCATAGTCGATGGTCAGGCCGAGGATCGACATGTTGTCGGTGTTCATCACGCCATGCACGAAGCCGACGCGCATCCAGTGCGCCACCATCACAGCAGTGCGTCGGCAGACTTCGGCAAACCACGCGGGGTAGGTTTCCGGGCCTGGTTCACCGAGCGTCGGATAGTGATGGCGGATCACCCAGTCGGCCAACGCCCGCATGTTGTCCGCCTCGTCTTCGGCGGCGAAGATTTCGAAGTTGCCGAAGCGCACGAAACTGGGCGCCACGCGACAGACGACGGCGCCGGGCTCGGTCGCCGGGCGTCCGTCATAGAACATGTCGCGTACCACGCCATCGCCGGTTGTCACGAGACTGAGCGCGCGTGTGGTCGGGACGCCAAGATGGAACATGGCCTCGCTGCACAGGAACTCGCGGATCGACGAGCGCAGCACGGCACGGCCATCGGCGTGGCGTGAGTACGGTGTCTTGCCGGCCCCCTTGAGTTGCAGTTCCTGCCGCAGTCCGTTCCGGTCAATGATTTCGCCGAGCGTAATCGCACGACCATCGCCCAACTGCCCAGCCCAATTGCCGAACTGGTGACCGCCGTAACGCGCGGCATACGGTTTCATGCCCGGCAGCACGCGCGAACCGGCCAGGACGTCGGCGACCAACCCGGTCTCGGCCGGTCGTGCAACACCCAGCGAGCGCGCCAGCACGTCCGACCACGCCAGCAGACGCGGCGTGCTGGCGGCCGTCGGCTCGACGCGCGAATACACCGCGCGGGGTGCCGGTCGGGAGATGTTGCGCGTATCGGGGTCGGCGGAGAGGGACCGGACGAAAAGATCGTCGAACTCGAATGCGTCGAGCGGGCGCAATGGCAGGTCGGGGGCGTTCATGTTTGTTATGGGTCGGAGCGAGCTGCCATTCTAGGCCGGATGTCCCGTGCTGACATGCATGGTGCCGATAGCGCGTCGGCGTCGACCCGCAACGGTCGGACTGGCATCATCGCTCGTCTGACTGAAGGAGTCCCGATGAGCAACGACAAGCTGCCCGCCCTGCCCGATCTGTCGCCGGGCCGTTACCGGCACTACAAGGGCGGCGAATACGAAGTGGTCAGTGTCGCCCGCCATTCCGAGACGCTCGAACCCATGGTGGTCTATCGACCGCTGTACAACGACAGCGGCTGGTGGGTGCGCCCGTGGGCGATGTTCGTGGAAGAGATTGAAGTGCAGGGCCAGCGGCAACCCCGCTTTGCGCGGATCGGCGACTGATCCTGCAGATGTGACAAAGCCTCGCCGCCCGGGCGATGCCTGAAACCCCGCTGGAGCGGGAGATACGTCTGCCTGAATGGACCTCGGCCAGATGGCGTCGCCGTGTGCGCCGCCGTAGCGGTTACATCACGCGATCGGGCCGGGGATACGTCTTAGCGACGGCGGAAGTTGCCCTTGCGCTGGCCGGTCGGAGCGGGGCCGCGGGACTCGATGTGACGGAACGTGATGCGAGCCTTGCTCAGGTCGTAGGGCGACATTTCCAGGTCGACCTTGTCGCCGGCGAGGATACGGATGCGGTGCTGGCGCATCTTGCCCGCAACGTAGGCGATCACCTCGATGCCGTTGTCGAGCGTTACGCGAAAACGCGTGTCGGGGAGTACTTCGTTTACAACGCCACTCAGTTCAATGACTTCTTCTTTTGCCATAGATAGTTGGTTCCTTTGGTCCCGCTCGGCGGGATGCAGTATGGACAGCAGGCGCGAGAGTATAGCCGCCTGATCGGTCCTGCCGGCAATGGCCGGGATAAAAATGCTTGGGGCGGGGGCGCGTGCGGGTCCAGAAACGGACGGGCGGGGTCCTCGTCACGAGGCACTGTCGGGTCGTACCGTCCACTATGTGACGTCGGCCCGGAAGAAAAAAAGCCCGGCGCGGCCGGGCTTTTTTCGCACACTACGCCTGATTACTCGGGGCGAATGTTCGAAGCTTGCTTGCCCTTCGGGCCGGTCGTCACATCGAAGGTCACGCGCTGGTTTTCTTGCAGCGACTTGAAACCTTGCGATTGGATTGCGGAGAAGTGAGCGAAGAGGTCTTCACCGCCGCCGTCCGGAGTAATGAAACCGAAACCCTTGGCGTCGTTGAACCACTTGACAGTACCAGTTGCCATAATAGCGTCCTGAAAATTTGAATTAAAACGATTTGCAGGAAAATCCTGCGGTTGGAGAATCAAGATCTGCTAGATGACTAACCGACGTACCGTTGGGAACAGTATGGAGAGACACACTTAACCCGGATTCCCAGCGAATATAATGCCCATTTGCGAGACATCACGCAAGTGTCCTTCGTCACATATCGTGACAAAGCATCCGTTGCCCGGGAAACGAGGCGTGGCGCGGCTTCTGCTTAACTTACAAAGAGTTTCCATGTCTTGCGGGAACACGAGGGATTTCCCTGAGTCATTGCCGATACTATGTCGCTCCTGAATCTTCTTGCCAACCTGGCCACCATGCCAATTTTCGGTATTGGCTTGCACATCCTCATCGCCCTGTACTTCGGCATTCATGCCGTACGCAGCCGGCAGAACATGTACTGGGTGTTCATTTTGTTCATGTTCCCGCTACTGGGGAGCATCGTGTACTTCTTTGCGATCTACCTGCCGGAGCTGCGCGGCAGCAGGGGGGCCTACGCCGTACGCCGCGCCATCAACCAGGCCGTCAGCCCTGCGCGCAATCTGCGCGAGGCCCGCGCAGCCGTCGAACAGACGCCCACGGTCGGCAATCGCATGAAGCTCGCCGCCGCGCTGGCCGACGCAGGCCAGCCGAAAGAGGCACTGACCATCTATCGCGAGGCCGCGACCGGCCCGTTCGCCGACGATCCGGCCCTGCTTCAAGGTCTGTCCCGGGTACAGCTCGAATGCGGCCTGCCCGCCGAGTGCGTCGCCACGCTCGAACGCCTGTTCAGCGCGCACCCGGAAACGCGTCGTCAGCCTGACCCCGCCCTGCGCTACGCGCAGGCCCTTGCCAGCACGAACGCCGCCGGTACGCGTGCGGCCTTCGAAGCCGCATTGGTGGTCGCCGCCGATCCGGAGCCCAAGTGCCGTTACGCCGATTGGTTGCGCACGCAGGGCAGCGCCGCGGACAACGACCGCGCGCGCGCGCTGTATGAGGAGATCATCAAGGATTCGCGTTTCTGGCCCAGCTATGCACGCAATGTGAATCGCGAATGGCTGCAGCGGGCCCAATCCGGCCTTGCCGCCAGTTGAGACTTTGCCGCACGGCACGGCGCGACTTTCGAGCGCCGCGCAACACTGTAGAACGATGAAAAAGAAAATCCTGTCGCTTGCTCTGCCCTGTCTTCTTGCGGCCGTGGCCGTGTCCGCCGCCGCTCGCCCCATCAAAAGTACCTCCAAGCCTGCGGCGCCCACCGCCGCGCCGACGACCGACTGCACGGTAAACGTCGCGCCAGGCGCCGACATCCAGGCCGCCATCGACGGCTTGCCCAGGGATGGCTCGCGCGCCGTCGTATGTTTGTCGCGCGGCGAGTACAGCGTGCAGCGGTTTGTAGCCATCGAACGCGACAACACCACCCTGCGCGGCGAAGGCGTGGAGACCATCGTGCGCCTGGCGCCCGGCGTGCAGAGCTCGGTGTTGCTGGTGGGCGACTACCGACAGGCACAACCCGCACACGTGACGCGTCACGTGACCATCGAGCGCATGCTGCTCGAAGGCAATGGCGACCAGGGTGGCGAATTCGATCCGCAATACGCCTATCTCACCAATAGCGGGGTGACGGTCCGTTCGGGGCAGGACATCATCATCCGCGAGCTGACGGTCAACAATTGCCGCAGCGCCGGCATCCTCACCGAATACAGCAGCGCCAACGTCCTCATCCAGGGCAACACGGTGTACGGCGCGATCTGGGATGGAATTTCGCTCAACCGTGCACTGCGCACCCAAGTGATCGGCAACACGCTGGCCGGCAATCACGCGGCCGGAATCACCACCGAAAACCTGCAGGACAGCGAGATCCGCGACAACGTCCTGCGCAACAACGGTTCGCACGGCATCTACCTGGCCGACGCGTACCGCAATGAAGTCAGCGGCAACACCTTCCTGCACAACGGGGGCTCGGGCGTTTTCATCACCTGTTCCATCCGCACGCGCGATCCGGTGCGCTGCTGGGACAACAGCATGAGCTCCAACAACCGCTTTCAGTCCAACACCTTCGCCGGCAATCAATATGGCTACAGCGTGGCGCCGGACGACGCGGCCAACTGCAAGCCGAGCGATGTACGCGCCAACGCTTCGCTGGGCGATGCGTTCCGCGATGACAACCACGAACCTTCGTGGGACCGCTACGGGCGCTGCCTGGTCTACAACGACGTGCGCAGCCTCGCCCGCAATTGAAGCGGCGGCGTCAACGAAAAAGGGCATCCCGAGGGATGCCCCTTTTTTTGCCGACTTGCCCGATCAGCCCGGGAAGAAGGTGTACTTGATGATGAACAGCACCGAGATTACCCACGCAGCCGGATGCACTTCGCGACCGCGGCCGGTGCACAGCTTGAGCACGCTGTAGCTGATGAAGCCGAAGGCCAGGCCATTGGCGATCGAGTACGTGAACGGCATTGCCAGCGCGGTCAGCGCGGCGGGCGCCGCTTCGGTCACATCGTCCCAGTTCACTTCGACCAATTCGCGCATCATCACGCCAGCCACGTACAGCAGTGCCGGCGCGGTAGCGTAGGCCGGGACCGAAGTCGCCAGCGGCGCAATGAACAGGGACAGGACGAACAACACCGCCACGACCAGCGCGGTCAGGCCGGTACGCCCACCGGCCTGGACGCCCGAAGCGCTTTCGACGTAGGCGGTCGTCGAGCTGGTGCCCAACAGTGAGCCCGCAAGAATGGCGATGCTGTCCGCGAACAGGGCGCGGCCCAGACGCTTCTGCGGATTGCCCGGCGCGTCTTCGCGCAGCAGGCCGGCGCGCTTGGCCACGCCCATCAGCGTGCCGGTGGCGTCGAACACTTCGACCAGAACCATGGTCAGCACCACGGCGACAAAGCCACCTTGCAGAGCGCCGGCCAGATCGAGCTTGAAGAAGGTCGGCGCGATCGACGGCGGCGCAGAGAACACGCCCTTGATCTCGTTGAAACCGAGCAGCGTGCCGATCACCGTCACCGCCAGAATGCCAATCAGGATTGCGCCGCGCACGCGCAGCGCATCGAGCACACCAATGATGAAGAAACCCAGCACCGTCAGCAGCGCGGCGGGCTTATGCAGGTCACCGAGCGTGACCAGCGTGGCGGGGTGATCGACGATGATGCCGGCATTGGACAGCGCGATGATCGCCAGGAACAGACCGATACCCGCCGTGATCGAGCAACGCAGCGTGTGCGGAATGCCGGCGATCAGCCAGGCGCGCAGGCCGAGGATGGTGATGGCCAGAAAGATGCAGCCCGAAATGAACACAGCGCCGAGCGCGGCTTCCCACGAATAGCCCATGGTCTTGACCACGGCGAACGTAAAGAAGGCGTTCAACCCCATGCCGGGCGCCATGCCGACCGGGTAATTGGCGGCCAGCGCCATCACCAGCGTGCCAATGGCCGCAGCCAGACAGGTCGCCACGAACACCGAGTTGTGGTCCATGCCGGTCTGCGACAGCAGCGTTGGGTTGACGAACAGGATGTACGCCATCGTCAGGAAAGTAGTGAGGCCGGCGATGACCTCGGTCCTGACGTTGGTGCCGTGCTCCTTGAGCTTGAAGAAGGATTCCAGCATGTAATGAGCCCCTTGGTGGGTGTGGAACAGGGTGAATCGGCATGCCACGGGATGCCGCATTGCAGCAAGGCCGTGGCGGGCAACGTGCGGGCGCGATTGTAACCACGACATGGGTCGTCGGTCTTGCGGCAGGTAAGGATTCCTTCGGCTCCCCGGGTGTTTTCCGTGCTGTGGTGTAGCGGGAGCGAAGCTTGCGGATGAACCGGTACAGGGGTGTCGGACGACTTGCGCCCCGTTCCAACGCATGGAGGAGAACATCATGAAACGCTCCGGACCCCTCGCTGCGGCCATGTCGGCAGCGGTATTGAGCATCGGCCTGGCGGCTTGTTCGAACATGACCCCGCGTGAACGCGACACCGCCGTTGGCGCAGCAGTCGGTGGCGCAGCCGGCGCCATCATCGACAACGGCGGCGCCGCCGGCACACTGGGCGGCGCTGCCGTTGGCGGCGTCATCGGCAACCAGGTCGGCAAGAACCGAGAGAAGAAATAGCCGACCCAAGGCAACACACCCACAGCGCCGTGGCCGGATCGGATCACTCGGCCACGCGCGCCGCGGGCCCCCGCCGTGCCACTTCCACAAACCGCTCGTACGTCCGTACGAACGCATTGGCTGATTCGTTCAGGTGGCGCGCCTCGGTGCGCACCTTTTCCGACGCCGCTTCGCCCTGTTGTTCCGCCGGCTTGACGCCAAGAAATCCATTGGGCAAAGGATGCGTGTACTGGCCGATACGCAAGACCAGATCGGTCGCCGCAGCGTCCAGGTTCGTCGCCGCCTGGGCGAGCGCTTCATTCAGGAACTCGGGCGCAAGGGTGCGCCACGCGCGGACCATATAAAAGAGCGGATCGACTTTGGCCTTGTCGAATGGCGCGATGAAGTCATGGTCCGACAAGAACTGCACGACGCTCGCATCGGGCATGACCGCCTCGACCTGATCGACTATGAGTGCGTCGCGTTCTCCCCTGACCCGCTCGACATGACGACGCCCTACGTGCTCGGCGTATTGCTCGAGCGCGGCCCATATCGCCAGCGCAATGACGAGGGCCACGAACGGCAACCACTCGAAGCGCCACGCGGAGCCCGGCCACAGCAACCAGGCTTCGGCACCCATGACGAGAATCAGCACTATCACCCGGGCCGTCGTACGATTCATCGCGCGCTCCGTGAAGGGTCTCGAATTCATTATGGCAAAGCGCATGCCACCGGCAACGTCGGTGCGCGTAGCGGGTATTTGCAGTCAGCCCCCTGGCCTGGCATGCGAGTAGAGTGCGCCCCGTTGTGCGCCCCGCGCGCAATGGACCCTGCGGAAAGGCGAATTCAAGGGCGACTTCGTGCTCGGCAATCAGATCTACCCGAGTGACGCCGATCCAGTGCAGGCGTACAACGAAACCAAGACGCCCTACTTCGATGACATTCGCTTCGAAAAACTGACCTCGACCGGCGCATTCACGCAGGTGGCCTATATCGTCGGCACGCCAGAGAAGCCTTTCACCCACGTGGTGTTCAACGACGTATCGATCAAGGCTACACGCGGCATGCACATCCGCAACGCCGCCGTGGCTGGGCATGGCCTGCGCGTGACGGCGTCCGAAGGCAAGGCGACGTGGCCCGAAGCCGGTGGCGCGCTCGAGCGCAAACGACCTGCGGGCAGTAATATTGCGGGCAGAGGGCTCGTTCGCGGTATCGTTGCCGCGGATGAGCCCCAGCGTGACACAGCGCCACTCTTTCCCGACATCCGCGAGGTTTCCGATGGAAGCGCCCCAGCATTCACTGAACAATCTCTTCGCCCAACTTGGGCTGCCCACCGACAACGCATCGATCGACGCCTTCATCGCGTCGCATCGTCCGTTGCCCGACAGCATCGCGCTGCACGAGGCCGCTTGCTGGACTCCGGCGCAATCGGCATTGCTGCGCGAAGAAATCCTGCTCGACGCGGACTGGGCCGAAGTGGTCGACCAACTCAACGTCCGCCTGCGCGGCTGAGAAGAATCTTCAATCCCCGCCCGGCAGTCCATTGCCGGGCAGCGACGCAAACCCGGTAAAATCGGCATCAGACCTGTCTGAGCAGGCTGAAGTCGCATACACACACCGGGGATAGCATGAAATTCAGCACCAGGGCCGCGAGCGTGGCGCTCGCCTGGCTGACGATCGTCTTCAGCCTGTCGGCGAACGCGCAGGACGCCGCCGCGCCCGTCATGCAGACGGTGTCCATTCCGGAACAGGCCTTTGCCCGCTCGGCGCAACTGCCGCCGTGGGGCGAGTGGATCGACGCACCGGTGGCGCCGACATCGTCCAGCGCGCTGATCATGCGGCTCGGGCATACGCAATTCCGCTACGGCATGGATCGCCCGCAGACACTCGTGCACCGGGCGTGGCAGGTCAATGACGCGTCCGCGCTCGGCTACCTCGGCCAGTATTCGATTGCCTTCCAGCCGGACTATCAGCAACTGGTCCTGCACCGGCTCACCATCATCCGCAGCGGGCAGTCCATCGACAAACTCGCCACCGTGCAGGTGCGTTTTGTCCGCCCACAACAGGAGGCGGACAACAGCATCGTCAGCGGCTGGGTGTCGGCGGTGGTGCTGAGCGATGACATACGCGTGGGCGACACGCTCGACATTGCCTATAGCCTGATTGGCGAGAACCCCGTCTTCGGCGGCAAGGTATTTGAATCCGCCGAGTGGGACGCCGCCATTCCGGTCGTGCGCCGGGTCGTCAGCATCGACATGCCGGCAGAGCGCAAACTGCGCTACAAGCTGATCGCGCCCGATGGCGGCGCGCAGATTCAGCCACGTGAAAGCACCAGCGCCGGACGCCGCACACTGCGTTTCGAAGCCGCAGACCTTCCACCGGTCAACATCGACGAATACATGCCGGGCGATGTCGAAGCGCTGCGCTACCTGCAATTTTCGGAATTCAGCGAATGGTCGCAGGTGGTGGATTGGGCGCGCGGTCTGTTCACGCCCGCACCGGCAGACGCCGAATTCGACCGCATCCTGCAGAAGGCGCGACAGGCCCCGACCGCAGAAGGCAAGGTCATGGCCGCGCTGGATTTCGTGCAGAACGACATCCGCTACCTGGCCCTGCCCTTCGGCGAGAACTCGCATCGCCCCTTTGCGCCGCATGAAGTCCTCTCGCGCCGCTACGGCGACTGCAAAGACAAGTCGCTGCTGCTCGTCTCGATGCTGCGCCAGATGGGTATCGACGCCAGCCCCGTGCTGCTGGCGACGCAGAACCGCCGCAATCTCGATCAGATGCTGCCGAGTCCGCTCGACTTCGATCACGTCATCGTCCGCGTGCGTCTGCCCTCGGGCCAGGAGTACTACCTCGATCCGACGCTGCGCGCGCAAATCAGCCCGCTGGCACGCATCGGCGAAGCGCATCCTGACACGCAGGTGCTGGTGATCGCCGGCGGCGAATCGAAGCTGCGCAGAACGGCACGCGCCAATCGGACGCTGATGACCGAAGTGCGCGCCGAGCGCGTGACCGCCGAAGCCTTCGACAAGCCGGTGACGATGCATGTGACGCTGAGTTTTGCGGGCCTCGGGGCTGAATCACTGCGCCGCGCGATGACCTCGGTCACGCCCGAGCAGTGGCGCAAGTTCTACGAAGGCGGGCTCGATCGCCGCTACCCCAGGACACAATTGCTGCGCGCACCGGAGGTCAAGGACGATGCAGCCCTGAACATCGCCCGTGTCGAACTGGACTACCGCATCGAGAACTTCTTCGAAAAAGAGGGCGACCGCTGGTATGCGCCCTACCAGGCCAGCAACCTGCGCGACACGTTCTATGTGCCGAGTTCCGGCCGCCGCACCTTCCCGCTGGCGATCCCGAGCTTTCCTTCGGTGATCCGCTACGAATTCACGCTCGATCTGCCCGCCAACGTCGACACTCTTCGCCGCCCGGCCGAACGCAGCGTCAGCAATCCGGCCTTCGTGGCGAACTACCAGGCGACGCAGCGCGGCAGACAGGCTCAGGCGAGCGTCGAACTCGAAGTGCGTGCCGACCGCATCGCGGCCGCCGACACGCCGGCCTTCCTCGCCGACATCCGCAAGGTCAATGAACTGGCCGGGGGCGCCTTTGACTTCGGCGCTGCGGACATCAAGACGGCAAACGCGTCCGCTGCGGGCGGTGTTGCCTATCAGGAAGCCGCGCGCGAGCAACTCGAACGCATCATCAAGGGGACGAGCGATTCGCTCGCCGCCCGTGTGCTGGGCAACTCGGACCAGGCGCGCGCCTACTGCGAACGGGCCATGGCATATGCTTTCCTCGACCGTGCCGACGAAGCGCTGGCCGATGTTGCCGCCGCCCGCAAGCGTCTGCCGGATGACGCTGGCATCGTCAAATGCGCCGCAACCGTCGGCATCGTTACAGGCGACCTCAGCGGTTCGGTCAACGACATCTCGCGCGCCATCGCGCTGGGGTTGGCGGATAGCGATTCGTTCTACCGCCGTGGGTTGGCGAATTATCTGAACGGCAAGATCGATGACGCCACCGATGACTTCGCACGTTCACGCGATCTGGCGACCGAAGCCAACATGCGCAATCGCGGCGAGGTGTGGCGACTCATCAGCCTGACGCGCGCCGGCCGCGCAACCAAGGCACCCCTCCCCGCTCAACTCGACTGGCCGGGGCCGGTCATCCCGTTGTTCAACGGCACCCAGACGCCGGATCAGATGATGCAGGGCGTGTATGCCAACGCGCAGGGCGAAGACCTCGACGTGCTGCTGGCCGAAGCCTATTTCTACGTCGGCGAGTACTACCTGCTGCGCAACCAGACCACGCTGGCCGAAGCCTACCTGCGCCGCTCGCAGGACAAGGGCGCCATCAACCGCCTACTGCACTACGCGGCGCGCCAGGAGCGCGCTCGATTGGCGGCGACCCGCCACTAGGAGCCGGCACATGCGTTTCATCACCACCAGGAGCCGACGCGCCCGCTGCTTGATCCAGGCGGCCGCCATCGCGCTTGTCGTGCTGGCCGCCCCGGCACAAGCCGCAACGCCAGCATCGCGCGCCGACGACCTGCAGACCGTGGTCGACGGCATCGGCTGCGTCGACCTGTTCATGTATGCCATGGCGCGGCTCGAAGCCAACCCGGATTCGGGCGCGTTCGTCGCCATGACGGCGCGATGGATGCAGGGATTGCCGCGCGAGCGGGTGAGCGCAGCCTTCGTCGATGAGCTGAGCCGCGAGGCCACGCCGCAGGAGAGCGCCCAATTGGCCGAATTCCTGCGTACGCCCACGGGCCGGCGTGCCGGTCAGTACATCAAGGCCAGCGTGCTAAATCCGGCGGGTGCCAAGGCGATCCTGCTGCCGCAGGACATGCCGGCCATCGGGGCGTTCTCGATGACGCCCGGAGGCAGGCTCGTGGGGGAACAGCGGATGGGCAAGATGACCAAGGCTGTCATCGATTCGCTGGCCCGCTCGTTCAACGCCCAATTGCTGCAGGCCAACAAAGTACTGGCCGAGCGCGTGCGACGCATGGCCGAGACGCCCGATGACGTGCGCCTGTCCACCGATACGGCGGGCCTGGAATCGGTGCCGCCCGAATATCGCGACCTGATGCTCGCCATGGCCGGTTTCATCCAGCGCTCGACGATCATCCAGGTGCGCTACAGCGCGGCGGTGGAGGCGTCGCCCATCGACAAGTGGCTGAGTGCATCATCCCTGACCACCAGCGAAGGCATCGCAGAAGGCCGCCGCCAACTGGCGCGCCTTGGCGCGAGCCTGACGGAGCGCGACGAGCAACTCTTCGCCAACATGGAGGCAAGTACGCAGAGCCTGGCGCAGCATATGCCCGCCACCATGATGGGCATGGTTCAACAGCGGCTGGCCGACTCGCTGGACATGCAATTGCGGTTTTCGGAAAACCAGCGCCGCGTGCAGCAGATCATCGGGCGCATGCTCGATCTGGCCGAAGCCAACCTCGGCCGCACCCGTGTCACCGACGGTGTACTGACCTTCGATGTGCCCGATCAACAGGAGCAATACCGCACGCTGGCCGTGGAGCTCAAGCGGGAAGCGGATATCGAAGGCGAGATCTCGCAGCAGAGCGCCGCGGCCATCGAGCGCGGTATTTCCCGCCTGTCGGGTAACTGACGACTCAGGTCCCGGCGCCGGGCAGGCGCAGGAAGTTGTCGCGGTAGTACGCCAGTTCGGCGATCGATTCCTGGATATCGGCCAGCGCAGTGTGCGCACCGCGCTTGACGAAGCCCGAAGCCATCGCCGGCGCCCAGCGACGGGCCAGTTCCTTGAGCGTGGAAACATCCAGGTTGCGGTAGTGGAAGTACGCCTCGAGCTGCGGCATGTAGCGCACCATGAAACGGCGGTCCTGCCCGATCGAGTTGCCGCACATCGGGGTCGTGCGCGCCGGCACATATTGGCGCATCCACTCCAGAAGCTGCGCTTCCGCCGTGGGTTCGTCGGTGGTCGAAGCGCGCACCTTGTCGATCAGGCCCGAGCGGCCGTGGGTGTTCTTGTTCCACTCGTCCATCGCGTCCAGCACGCTGTCGGGCTGGTGCACGACGATGACCGGCGCCTCGGCCACCACTTCCAGACGGCTGTTGGTCACGATCATGGCGATCTCGATGATGCGATCGCGCTCGGGCTCCAGCCCGGTCATTTCCATATCCACCCAGACGAGATGGTTCTGGTCTTGTGCCATAATTTTTCGACCTCGAATCAAAATTGACGGGCATTGTCGCACGACCATAGCCCGCCACCGCGCCCCCAATGACCGCCACCCAACTGACGACCGTCTTCCTGCTGCTGCTCACCCTCTCGGTGGTGCTGCGCGCCTGGCTCAACCGGCGTCATGCCAGCCACGTGCAGGCCCATCGCGACCGCGTGCCGGCAGCCTTCTCGGCGGACATCCCACTGGACGCCCACCAGCGTGCCGCCGACTACACCGTTGCCAAGGCCGGCGTCGGCCTGATCGATCTGGCGCTCGGCACGATCTGGCTGCTGGTGCTGACCCTCGGCGGCGGACTGCAGGCGGCACATGATCTGCTCGCCCACTGGTTCGATCCGGCCGGACTCGTGCACGGCGTATTGCTGTTCGGCCTGATCGGTGCCATCGGCTTCATCTACGACCTGCCGCTGACGCTGTTCCGCACCTTCCGGCTGGAGGCGCGCTTTGGTTTCAATCACACCACACTGCGGCTGTTCGCCGCCGATATCGCCAAGCAGACGCTGCTGGCGATCATCATCGGCGCGCCGCTGCTGTGGGTCGTGCTGTGGCTGATGGCCCGCGCCGGCAATCTGTGGTGGGTATGGACCTGGGCCTTCTGGCTGGCGGTGAACCTCGCCGCCATGGTGATCTACCCGATCTTCATCGCGCCGCTGTTCAACAAGTTCGAGCCGCTGCGGGATGAATCGCTCAAGGCGCGCGTCGAAGCGCTGCTCGCCCGCTGCGGGTTCCGCGCCAAAGGACTGTTCGTGATGGACGGCTCCAAGCGCTCGGCGCACGGCAATGCTTACTTCACCGGTTTTGGCGCGGGCAAGCGCATCGTGTTCTTCGACACCTTGCTCAACGCGCTGGCTCCGACCGAGATCGAAGCCGTGCTCGCACACGAGCTTGGTCACTTCAAGCGCCGCCACCTCATCAAACGACTGGCCGTGCTGGCCGTCGGCTCGTTCGCGTTCATGGCGCTGCTGGGGTATCTGATCGAACAACCGTGGTTCTACGAAGGGCTCGGCGTGTCGGCACAGAGCAATGCGCTGGCGCTGATGCTGTTTTCGCTGGTGCTGCCGGTGGTGCTGTTCCCCTTCTCGCCACTGGCCAGCATGTGGTCGCGCAAGCACGAGTTCGAAGCCGACAGCTACGCCAAGCAGCACGCCAACGCCGCCGACCTCGTGTCGGCACTGGTCAAACTCTATCGTGACAACGCCTCGACCTTGACGCCCGATCCGCTCCACTCGCTGTTCTACGACTCCCACCCGCCCGCGGCGATCCGTATCGCCCACCTGCAGCGCTGATGCGTACCGGCGTGGTGATGGCCGCTTTCGGGCGGCAATACGAGGTGCAGTTCGAGGACGGCACGCGCCTGTTGTGTTTTCCTCGCGCCAAAAAAAGCGTGGTAGCGTGCGGCGACCGTGTCGACGTGTCGCCCACTTCGGCCGACCAGGGCGTCATCGAAAAACTGCTGCCCCGTCGTTCGCTGCTCTACCGAGCCGACGCTTTCAAGGAAAAACTCATCGCGGCCAACGTCACGCAAGTGCTGGTGGTGGTGGCGACCGAACCGAGCTTCTCGGACGAACTTATTTCGCGCTGCGCGTGCGCGGCCGAGTCGCAGGAGATCCCACTGCGCATCGTGCTCAACAAGTGCGATCTGGCCGACAGCCTGCCGCGCGCGCGCGAACTGCTCGCGCCCTTCGCACGCATCGGCTACGAGGTGATCGAGTTGTCTGCGCACGGCGACGTGGCGGCACTGCGCGCCCGCCTGCCCGGCGAACTGAGCCTGCTGGTTGGCCAGTCCGGCATGGGCAAGTCGACGCTGACCAATGCGCTGGTCCCCGATGCGGCGGCCGCCACGCGCGAGATCTCGGACGTTCTGGACAGCGGCAAACACACCACCACGCATGCGCGCCTGTATGCCCTGCCCGGTGGCGGCGACTTGATCGACAGCCCGGGGCTGCAAGCTTTTGGCCTGGCACATCTGTCGCGCGAGGACATCGAATCAGGCTTTCGCGAAATCCGCCCGCTGCTGGGCACCTGCCGCTTCCGCGATTGCCGGCACGAGTCCGAGCCCGATTGCGCGATCCGCACAGCGGTCGCCAGCGGCGACTTCGATGCCCGCCGCTATGAGGTGTTGCTCAAGTTGCTGGCCGAGAAACGCTTCGCGCAGTCCCTGTATTGAGAACCGCCTGTGAAAATCACCGTAGTGCGACCGTCCGCAATGACCCCGCACAAGTCTTGCCGCGCAAAACGCCCGTAGTCTGTCGGCGGCCGTCTTGGCCGATCCACGGGAGTGTCCGATGATGCGGGGCCGTCGCTACGATGTCCCACCTGCACTGGTGGTGTTGCGGATCGCGTGTGGCGTGTTCTTCATTCCGCACATTCTCTTCAAGCTGGGGAACCTCGCAGGTGCCACGGCCTTCTTCGCCAAGGCCGGCATCCCTTACCCTGATCTCTTCGTGTATGTCGCGATCGCGCTCGAATCGCTGGCCGCACTCGGTCTGATCATTGGCGTTCAGGTACGCCGTGCCGCCCTGCTGGGTGTGACCACGCTGTGCGCGGCAGCCGTGGCGACGTGGCTCACATCGAATACGGTGTGGCTGTGGAATCAGGGCGGCGCCGAATACCCGATCTTCTGGGCGCTGGCGTGCGTCGTGGTCGCCATCCAGTACCGGCCCCTCCCGCGCAATTTCTTCTATTGAGGGCGCAGGCCTCGCTCACAGCCCTTTGAGCCAGTCGGGATCGGGCAGCGCCGCGAAGGCGGTGCGCAGGGCGTCACTCCACCGGTTGCGCAGAGCGGCAAAGTACGGATTGTCGGCGTCGATGCTCTCATGCAGCGCCACCTTCAGTTCGTCGGTGTGAATGCACGTGAGGTCCAGCGGCAGCCCGACCGACAGGTTGGATTTGACGGTGGAATCCATCGACACGAGTGCCAGCTTGGCAGCCTCTTCGAGCGAGGTGTCACGCTTGAGCACGCGGTCGATGATCGGTTTGCCGTATTTCGATTCGCCCACCTGGAAATACGTCGTCTCGGGCGTGGCCTCGATGAAGTTGCCCGCAGCGTAGATCATGAACAGCCGCGGCGGCTCGCCCTTGATCTGCCCGCCAAGTATCAGCGCCGCGTTGAACTCGATATTGAACGCGGCCAGCCCCGCGGCATCGCGCTGGTGCACTTCGCGCAGCGTCTCGCCTACCACCGTCGCCGCCTCGAACATGTTGGCGGCCGAATACAGGTTCGGCTGCGTTTCGTCGGACAGGCGTCCGCGCAGTACCGACACCAGCGCCTGCGTGGCGGCGAGATTGCCGGATGTCAGCAGCGCCAGCACACGGTCTTCGCGCTCGAAGATGAAGGTCTTGCGGAACGTGCTGATGTGATCGACCCCCGCATTGGTGCGCGAGTCCGACAGGAAGACCAGCCCGGTATCCAGGAGCATGCCTACGCAGTACGTCATGTTCGTTCCATCCGCTGGGCAACGTCAGCCAGCATAGCGGCATTCATGTCAGCGGTACGAGAAAATCGTTCGAGATGCGGTTGCCCAGATCGCCCACCTTGTCGATGAAACCGGTCAGGTATTCATGCAGCCCTTCCTCGAACACGTCGTCCACGCGGCCGAAGCGCAGCGATGCGGCCAGTTCGCCCGCCCGCCGCTCCGTTTCGGCCGAACGCTGGTTGGCGACCTTGAGCAGCAACTCGTAGACCTCTTCGGTGCAGTGCGCCAGCGAACGCGGCATGTCGCGATGCAGGACGAGCAGTTCCGCCACCTTCGCCGGCGTGATGACATCGCGATACACGCGGCGGTAGATCTCGAAGGCTGACACCGAATGCAGCAGCGCGCTCCATTGGTAGTACTCGGCCGCTTCGTCGCGACGGTTCGACACCCCCAGTTCGTGGAACTTCACATCGAGCAGGCGCGCCGTACTGTCGGCCCGCTCGAGGAAGGTGCCCAGCCGCATGAAGTGCATCGCTTCGTCGCGCATCATGGTGCCGACCGACACGCCGCGCGACAGATGCGAACGGAACTTCACCCACTCGAAGAATTCGGAAGCGCCATCGCCTTCCAGCCCCGCGGCGGTGAAGCTGCGCATGGCAATCCAGGTGGCGTTGATGGTCTCCCACAACTCGGAGGTGAGCGTGCCGCGCACGGCATGGGCATTCTCGCGTGCGGCGCGCAGGCACGACACGATGCTCGACGGGTTGTCGCGATCGAGCACCATGAAGTGCATCACCGCCGACGGCTGGTGCGGCTTGCCGGTCAGTCGATACAGTTCGAGCAGCCCCATGGTATCGAGCGCGGCGCGCCATTGACGTTCGACGTCCTGCGTCTTCTGCGGCAACAGCGACATGCGGTTGTTTACGTCCAGCATGCGGGCGATGTTCTCGGCGCGTTCGACGTAGCGCGACATCCAGAACAGGTGGTCCGCCGTGCGGCTGAGCATGACGCCGGCGCGTACGCCCACGCGGCGCGTGGCGACCAGGCCGATGTCGCCCTCGTCGGACTGACTCTGCGATTGCGTGACAGTGGTGTCGATGGTCATCGCCTCAGCCCTCCAGAACCCAGGTGTCCTTGGTACCGCCGCCTTGCGATGAGTTCACCACCAGGGAGCCCTCCTTGAGGGCGACCCGGGTCAGCCCGCCGGGCACGAAACGTACTTCGCGCCCCGACAGGACGAACGGACGCAGGTCGATGTGGCGCGGGGCAATGCCTCGCTCGACGAAGGTCGGGCAGGCCGACAGCGCCAGTGTCGGTTGGGCGATGTACTTGTCGGGCGCGGCGAGGATGCGCCTGCGGAAGTCTTCGATCTGTTCGCGGGTCGACGCTGGGCCCACCAGCATGCCGTAGCCGCCCGCGCCGTGGACTTCCTTGACGACCAATTCGGGCAGATGGGCCAGCGTGTAGTCGAGGTCTTCCTTCTTGCGCAGCATGTACGTGGGCACGTTGTTGAGCAGCGGCTCTTCGCCCAGATAGAAGCGGATCATCTCCGGCACGTACGGATAGATCGACTTGTCGTCTGCCACACCGGTGCCGATGGCGTTGGCCAGCGTCACACCGCCTTCGCGATACGCGTCCAGCAGGCCCGGCACACCCAGCATTGAGTCGGGGCGGAACGCCTTGGGATCGAGAAAATCGTCGTCGATGCGACGGTAGATCACATCCACCTGCTGCGGCCCTTGCGTGGTCCGCATGAACACCCGCCCGCCACGCACGAACAGGTCGCGACCTTCGACAAGCTCCACACCCATCTGCTGGGCGAGGAAGGCATGCTCGAAGTACGCGCTGTTGTACGAACCGGGCGTGAGCACGACTACCGTCGGGTCGGGCGTCCCCTGCTGTGCGACGGCGCGCAGCGTATCCAGCAGCAGGTCCGGGTAGTGTTCGACGGGGGCGACACGGTAGCGCGCGAACAGCTCGGGGAAGAGCCGCATCATCATCTTGCGGTCTTCGATCATGTACGACACGCCGGACGGTACGCGCAGATTGTCTTCCAGCACGTAGAACTCGCCTGCGCCGGCACGCACGACGTCGATGCCGGCGATGGCCGCGTAGATGTCGCCCGGCACGTTCACGCCCTGCATCTCGCGTCGGTATTGCGCATTGCCCAGCACCTGCTCGCGCGGGATGCGCCCTGCCGCGATGATCGCCTGGTCGTGGTAGATGTCGTGGATGAAGGCGTTGAGCGCCTTGACGCGCTGGCGCAAGCCCGAAG